>CALFWI010000023.1 GCA_937928615.1 uncultured Saprospiraceae bacterium
TAATTGCTACGAAATGGCTTTTTTTATTAGATAATCCAAGTTGCGGAGCAGTTAAAATGGTTATATTGTTTTATGGTTATATTGCTAATAGGGCTAAAAATCTCGAACCAGCCCGCTAGCAGTCTGGCGGGTTAAGGGTTATCCATTACCGTAACAATGAAACAATATAGCAATACAACAATTGTCCGCAACTTGAGTTAGATAATGGTTTTGGATAGCTTACTTATTAGGAGTTAAATTAGCATAAAAGACGCCTTCTTGATTCATGAAAGTGCCATTCTTTTTGTTCAAGTTCAATCTTCCTCCTTCAAAATTTGTTGCGGGTAAGCCCAATTCTTGGTAAATACACGCTGTAGCAGCAAAGTCCCATAGACTTCCTCCACCGATTGTTTTTTTTGGAAATTTTAACATACAGGCGGGGCCATTTTCTAGTACAAGGATGCCATTCAATACGGAGCCTGCTCCAGCAATTTCTTTGACTCCCGTCAAACTCAATTGCGCTACATGTTCATTGAGCAATTTTTCTATTTCGGCTACTCGAGGTGTATCCTGCAATTTTCTATCTGTCACATAGGTTAAATGGTCATTGGTATGCTTGATTTCCCAAGGACGGCCATTCTTAAAAGCCCCATTTCCTTTGATCGCATGATACAAGGTATCCGTGCTAGGGTCAAACACTACGCCAATATAGGGAGTCCCATCTTTTGCGATTAAAGCAATGGATACAGAAAAACCGGGGTGTTTATTGATAAAAGCAAGCGTTCCATCCATCGGGTCAATGCACCAAAAAAAATCGGCTGCAAACCGACTGCCATCATCTTCGGTCTCTTCCGATAAAAGGGCTAAATCAAACGCATCACAGGTAGGCAATAGGTGCGCAAAAATGGCTGTTTCACATGCGCTATCTACTACGGTTACGACTTGGGAGGCATAGCTTGTCCCTCCCTTCTTTTGCTCCACCACAACGGTTTCATTCCTATATTCTTGAATGATTTTTCCTGCGGAAAGGGCTGCTTTAATCGCTATCTTGGTCAGTTGTGTTAGATTCATTTTTATAGACTATTGATTACTGCTGCTGTTACCCGTTCACTATAACTATTCAGCTTCCAGTGACCAGGACTCCAACCTTTCAAAAAACGATGAAAATCGGCCCAGGCTACTCGATATAAAGACCGCCATTCCCGCTCTAGTGCTTCATTTTTTTCCGCCAGTTCACTTTGTAAACACTCAAAATAGGTATCCAAAATTTGGGCTTCCAAACGTTCACACGCCCTTTCGGTCAGACAACTTCCAATAAAATAAGCTACATCTTTCATGCCACAGCCGCCACCCACATACTGAAAATCTACGCCCGCAACGAGTCCATCTTTAGCAAAACAGAAGTTGGCTAGTTTGGCATCCCCATGAACAAACGTTTGGTAGGTGCAGGTATTCAGTTTTTTATCAATGACGGGAGCTGCGGCCTTCAACTTTTGGTCGTTCAAAATTGCTAATTCTTGAGGTCTGGTAGCCAAATGCCAATAAGTGCCCCTTTCCCAAAGCCCAGCTGGAATTTTCCCTAGGTAGCTTGCGTGAAATTTTGCCAACCATGCCAAACAGGAAGCTATTTCTTCCCACGTAACATTTTGTTTTCGTAAGGGAAAGCCTGCTATATCCAAATCCTCTAGCACCATCAACACCTCATCACCCTGCGTTTCAATGGCAAGGCATTGCGGCAGGCGGGCAGTGCTATTTTTACTATAGGTATCATACCAAGCAGCTTCTACTTTATAGGACTTAACCTTCCGTTGATGCCCAATATCCGTATTCCATCCGCGAGGGTGATTTTTATAGATAGGCAATTGAACGTGCTTTACGATGACACTTTTGACAGCAGCATGTTCCAATCCGACTCGTATGATTTTCCCGTATCCACTCCACAATTTTTGGATGATTTCTTTTTCAAATAAAGAAGAAGCTCCTGTTCTTTGCAGAATGATTGATTTAATATATTCATTCATAAGGGCTCAAAGGTAATAAAATATCATTTGGGAGTGGGCCTATTTTGTCTATTCGGTCCTCGTCAATTTAATAGCATTTTCTGGACAAGCTTGCACACATAAGCCACAAGCATGGCATAAAGACGAATCGGTCAAGTAGGCTTTATTTGAAAAAAAGAAAGTTTTGATTTTTCCTTTTAAATTCAACTTAGCCTTGTCTTCTGGTGTAATCGGCTGCATTTCAAAAACATCATAAGGACAAACCGCTACACAATCTTCCTTCGCCCCACAACTATTGAAGTTAACTAAAGGCATTAGTTGACCTCCAGTATCCGCGCAATTACTTTTAAGTTGTTTTTTACTTTTCATAATGAACGACTTTTTTTGTTTAACGTAAAAATTGTTATTTCTGGTGCAATTCCTATTCTTCCTGCAAAACCCATAAAGCCAAAACCTCTGTTTACATAGAGGTACTGATTGAACTCCTGATACAAGCCTCCCCAATATTTATAAAAATATTGAATTGGACTCCATTTTATTCCCAAAGTTTCTATACCCATTTGTGCACCATGTGTATGCCCAGATAGTGTTAAGTGAATATGCTTCGGATGTTTCAAGACGACTTTTTCCCAATGTGTTGGGTCATGCGACATTAATATGGAAAAATCATTTTCTGCACAATTAATAATGGCTTTATCTAAATCGCCTTCTTTTATAAAACTGTTTCCCCAGTTTTCGACCCCCAACAATCGAATGAAATCCTTGTCTTTTTCAATTTTTACATTATCATTGTTAAGCAATTGAAATCCTGCATCCTTTTGATGTTTTTGAATGGCGATAAAATTTTTCTTCTTGGACCCTTCATCAGGAAAAAGACCATCATCTTCAGAATAATCGTGATTACCTAAAACCGCATATTTTCCAAATGGAGCATGGAGATTTGTTAGTAAATCCTTATAAGGAATTATTTCCTCCGCTAAATCATTGACCAAATCTCCTGTAAAAAGGATAAGGTCTGCTTGTTGCGCTTGGATTAAATCAAAACCTCGTTTCACATCTTCATAAGAGTCAAATCCGCCAGCGTGCAAATCCGAAAATTGGACAATTTTAAATCCATCAAATGCTTTTGGCAAATCTACAAATTTCAAGGTCTGTTCAAACACCTTGAAATTGTATTTTCCTTTAGTTATTCCATAAAGAAAGGAAGCAAATGGTAGGGCACTAAGTACGAAACCTGTTGTTTTTAAAAAACGTCTCCTATTATTTGTATCGACCTTATTTTCTATAGGATTGCTTTGTTTTTCGCTCAGCCAATTAAATAATAAAAGTAAGTCATCTACGATGAAAAACAAACCTAAAATAAGTTCGCAAATAACGACAGAAAGCATTAATGCAATGGTGAAATTTTGAGCAGTAGTCAACCCAATTATCCCATTGGGAAATGTACGAACTAATGTGAGGACGCCCAAAATGAAAGTACCAACCGAAAAAAGCAGATAACAAAATTGCGCCGTTTTAGAAACAATTGCCTGATAAATGCCTCTTGAGATATATCCCTTAAAAGCTAAGACCACTAGAAGACCTATGGCAAAGAAAAACCAAAATTTCATATTTTTATTTAAATAACCAATCAAATAAATTTCCTCTAAAAACTAGCCAATTCACTTTATTCCTATTTAGAAATTCTTGGACAAATCCCATGTGCTTATCAAAGAGTAACAAATCTAATGAAATTCTCTTTTATGCCCATCACGAGATTTGTCAAAGCATCTATTTTGTCGATAATTCACAGATTAAGCCTTAGCAAGAATAGGCACTTTTTTACTTCTGCCCCATGCAATAAAGGCAAACAAAGCTATCATTGCTACATTCATTCCAATAGCCGGAAATTCCCCTCTTGAAGCATGAAATACTGCTGCTAAAACCATTACCGCAATAAGGCCATTAGCTGCCCAAACGGTTAAGTGTGGTTTGATTCGAAGTAAAGATGGAAGGATTAATCCTAAGCCGCCTAAAAATTCACTAACACCAATAAATCGCACTAATTCTATAGGTGTTGAGGTGACCCATGGAAGAGAGGCAGTCATTGCCTCTACAGATTGAGTTGCTTTCATAGCTCCTGCCGCTATAAACATAAGTCCTAACGCTACTTGTAATACCCAAAGGCCAATATTCATTGCCTTATTGTTTTTTTGATTCGTCATTTTAAAAAGTCTATTGATTAATAATGACACAAAGTTGAGCAGAGAAAGGCGGGAAAAAATTAAGATAGCTTAAGAAATGCGTCTTGGTAATTGCAAAAAAATAACTTTACATGCTGTCAGAGCAGATAAAGTTATTTTTTTGCAATTTTTCGTCTTAAGTCACTCAAGTATTCTGGCGTAATGCCAATGTAGGAAGCGATTAGTTTGAGTGGGAGTCGCTGTACTAAAGTGGGATAAGTTTCTGTAAATTCTATATAACGTTCTTTGGCAGTGGCACTCAATAGGCTAATGATTCTTTTGTTAGTAGCGATCAAATTATTCCGATACTTAATGCTCATTTCGACTAAGATTTTTTTTTCTAAATTAGAAAAATCTTTATAATCGTATTTCGAAATAAACGAGACTTCACTATCTTCAATCGCATCAATGAAAATAACAGAAGGTTTTTGATTCGTAAAACTATCCATATCTGAAATTAGCCAACCTTCGGGAGCAAATTGTAAAATATGTTCTTTACCAGAATTGTCAATAACATAGCTTTTTAAACAACCACTTACTAC
>CALFWI010000024.1 GCA_937928615.1 uncultured Saprospiraceae bacterium
TGGACATAAAGAAATTAATCGAACGACATTGTCCTTAGAGGCTATTCGGGCGGGATTAAAGACAAAGGTGGTACAGCAACAATTGGACATGATTCGATTGCGCAATACGGCTGCTGCTTTTTCTGGTACGGTTGAATTTGTTGAAACTACTGTTGGTCAGTTACATATTATTTGGCGGAAGGAGGCTAGTTTTGCTAAGTTGGAAGCTGATTTGATGACGCATACTTTTAGTATTTTGTATTCAGACAGTGGTATTACCAAAAGTTTGAGATAGTGGCTCTATGGTGAAAAACAGGGGGGAATTAAAAAATTACGACTCAGGAGAATCGGGTTACTTTTGTATTGCAATGATAACAAAATGCTCCTAAGTTGTCATACATTTTTTTTAGCTACTCACACTTTACCATAGCGTCGGTATCATAAACAATTAAGCGGCTAAATTTAACCAACCTCATTTTGAAAATGGCTTAATATATCTTATTATTGCTTATCTGTTTTTAAAAAATAAGCTATGTCCGATAATGTCTGCCAAGAACAAGTTTTCCAATCCATTTTTATAACACAGGCCGAACGCTTGCGCAATTTTATGTATTACAAAACAGGTAATTTGCAGCAAGCCGAAGATTTGATGCAGGATGCCTTTGGGAAATTATGGGAAAATTGTGCAAAGGTGGTCGCCGACAAAGCCAAATCCTTTCTGTTTACCGTTGCTAATAATTTATTTCTGAATGAAGTTGCCCATCAAAAGGTGGTCCTAAAATTTGAAAATCAAGGACATCGTCAACAAATGAATATCAACCCGCAATTTTTATTAGAAGAACAAGAATTTAAACAACGTTTAGAAGCGGCAATTAGTGCCTTGCCAGAAGGCCAACGAGTGGTGTTTTTAATGAATAGAATTGATAAGAAAAAATATCGAGAAATAGCAGTCGAGTTGGAAATAAGTGTAAAAGCGGTAGAAAAAAGAATGCACCAAGCGCTTAGCACTTTAAGAAAAATTCATAAAAAAGTGTAGGGTAAATGACCGTAAGATTGTTATGTTAGTGAATAACGGTTACAGTTACCAGTTGCCTGATAATAGAGCAAACTGGCAACCGTCAACACAGGCTGACCGCAAATGGTTCAAAGTCAAGTGTAGCCACCAAATTTATTTAGCTGGCTCTACATAAAATACTGGCTATCAATAATTTTTGAACCAGCCAAATAAATTTGGCGGTTACGAATGACATTTACGGTCAGCCTGAACTGGCACCCAACACTTAAAAACAGCGCATGCAACAAAATTTACAATCATGGAATCCAATAAAGATAATGTATATGCCCGTTGGCTGGAAGGTCAATTGAGTCCAGAGGAGACGGAGAAACTACAAACTTCTGGGGAGTTAGAAGCATTAGAGGCTATTATTAACACCGCAGATAAGCTAAGCTTACCTAAATACGATGCCTCGGCGGGATATGCAAAATTCAAAGCTAACCGACCAGCGAAACAGGAGGCTAAAGTACGTTCCATCCGAAAATTACGACCTATTTTGATGGCAGCAGCTAGTATAGCGATTTTGATAGGGATGTTTTGGTTCGTAAATAGTGGGCCAAATACGCTTGAAACAGGTAATCAATTGACCTTAAGTCATACCTTTTCAGACCAAACGAGCGTCGTATTAAATGACGGTTCTAGTTTAGTTTATGAAGAGGAAGGCTGGGAAACCCAACGCTCCGTAACGTTGAAAGGAGAAGCTATTTTTAATGTCCAAAAAGGGAAGCCATTTATTGTTAATACAGCGGTTGGGAAAGTAGCCGTATTAGGGACAAGTTTTAATGTGCGAGCTTGGCACGACAACCTAAATGTGGAGTGTTATGAGGGGCAGGTTCAGGTAAGTTATGGAGGAAAAAGTGTTATTTTAAATGCGAGAGAAGGGGTAGATGGCATTGCTGGAGTTTTGGGAGCGAAGCAAACGATTAACCAAGATAAACCTTTGTGGGCTACAGGCAATTCTAAATTTTATCAAGAGCCAATCAATCAAGTATTTAAAGAGTTAGAACGACAATATGATGTAAAAGTCCAAAGCCCTAAGATAGACCGTGTTTTCAATGGGAGTTTCCAGCATGGCGACTTAGAAACGGCGCTTAATAATATTTGTAAACCGATGAATTTGACCCCTAGTTTATCAGCAGACAAAAAAGTGATTATAATAACTGAAAATTAGGAATGCGATAAAAACAAATTAACCATTTGTCAAAGATTTAGAGTAAGTTCTCAATACTGGTCAGGAGACCAGCAGATAGCCGTGTCTAGTCTAGAGACTAGACACATCGAGTGCCGATATTTCTAGTCTCCAGACTAGGAATGAATATCTCGTCGTCTCCTGACGACCGTGTATTGAGAATTTACGATTTAGATGAATAAACGATTCATTTTAAGTGTTTTATCTAAATCTTTGACGCTAGAAAATGTAAATTTATTTTTATCTTACTACTTAGACCTATAAGCGCCTTATATTTGCATTGCAAATTTTCTTATATGTTTATTATTCGTACTTTTCTTTTTTGTTTATTGTTCGGATTTTCCGTTAGCATGGCAGCGCAACCCAAATCGTTTGCCTATCAAGAAAAGCGTATTGATGAAATCTTAAAAAAATTGGAACAAACAGGGAATTTTGCATTCAATTATGACCCTGTTGCCTTAGCTGAATTTACTTTTTCAGGGCAGCTTTCCAATAATAATATAGTTGACCAACTCACGCAGCTATTTTATAAAACACCCTTTGCTTTTGAACAAAGTGGGGACAATATGCTAATCTATTTAGAAACACCTAAAACCTACCGAATTTGTGGTACATTAAAAGATAAAGCAAGTCAAACCACCCTGCCTTTAGCCAATATTTATTTATACGACCAAAAACAAGGGATTCAATC
>CALFWI010000025.1 GCA_937928615.1 uncultured Saprospiraceae bacterium
AGAGGTCTGGCAACTAATCGTGTAAAATCCGCCAAATCTTAACATTTGCATTGATGCCTATGATGATAGCACTCATTTTTCACTTATCTTATACGTAACCTTCATTGTTTTTTTCAGCACGATATTTCCATCTCTATCTAATTTTGGAGTATCAATATCTTCTATGAATTTCTCTTTTAAAACCTCAAAACCAGTAGGCTCTATTTTTGAACGTTTCTTTTTTTTCTGATTCTCCTTAATAAAAGTTTGAGGTCTATCAGCAGTTACTACAACCTCTTCTATTTTTATTACTTCTCCTAAACTCATATTTTGTTCTGATGCAATAAATTCTGCTTTTTGCTTTGCCTTATATAATAACGCTTTAATCAGTTTTTTTTCTTTTTCTGCTTCATCAAGCAATTTAGCTCTACTAATCCGACCAATGAAATTATTATATTTCTCTAATTCATTTGAGAGTCTTTTAAATTGATTCTCGCCTGTTATTTTCAATATCGATAACTCAATTCCTTCTTCAATGAATCCATTCGCAATTCCTCTTTGGTCTTGATAGATTTCTATTTCGTCCATTTGCACAATAATGTTCTCCAGTTTTTCCAAACTCAGTAAGCTTTTTCCTTTTCCTGTAATTGACAAGGGATTTTGTGAAAGTAATTTTGCCAAATTTTCATCCATAATAGTTATGGTATAATCATACACATCAGGTTTAAATCTTGCCTCATCCTCGACTATGACCTCTATGGTTTTGATTGAGCAACTACTACTTACAAAAACCATAATTAATATTAGAACAATATGGTTTACTTTCATGTTTGTATTTTTATTAAGTACTAATGTTGATTAAACACCTTTTTGATTAATTATTTAAAGCTCGTCGAACGGAAGTCCGACTAATTTTCAATTCCCTAGCAATCTGCGATTTATTATATCCATCTTTATCCATCTGCTTTATCTTATCCACTTTAAGAGCAGCAGTTTTCGGTCTGCCATGTGCTTTGCCTTTAGCTCTAGCATGAGCGATTCCTGCCTTCACTCGCTCACTTAACATATCTCTTTCAAATTGAGCAAAGACCGCCAACATTCCTGCCATTGCTTTTCCTGATGGAGTAGTGAAATCTAGGGCTTCTGTAATTGAGACAAAACTAACTCCTAAAACAGTCAAATCTTGCAACTCATTAATTAACCCAACTAATGAACGCCCCCACCTATCCAACTTCCAAACCACAATAACATCAATCTCTCTTCGCCTAGCAGCTAAAAGAATTTGGTCACGCTTTTCTCGTTTCTTGATACCAGAAGAAGTTTCTTCAATTTGTAATACAGCCTCCCATCCTCTGTTTTTCACATACTCCTTCATTATCTTCAATTGCATTGGAAGGGTTTGTTGGTCACGAGTGGAAACTCTAGCATAAAGGGCAGCTCTCATTATTTTTCCTTATCAAATTAGGGTGGACAAAAACCCCTCTGAAAATCAGCTTTTTTGGCTATTGATTATCAAGGAGTTACGGGCATCATCTTTGCATGGACAAAAATATAAGTTTTTGTTTAGTATTAAAAATAAAAAATAACTGCTTATGGCTGCTATTTATGAAACAGCTTACCCCATTTTGGGAGATAGTTTTGAAGAAAAAGAACTCTGGGAATTGTTTACGCCAAGTGATGAAGAAATAACGTTTGTTAATAAACAGAAAATAGATGTGGCTAATCGTTTACGAGTGCTGACACTTTTGAAGGTATTCCAACATTTAGGATATTTTCCAATGTGGTCAGTAATTCCCAAGGAAATCACTACTCATTTAGCGAACTTGCTCGGCTATCTTTTTCCTCTGGAGGTAGATGATGATTACGATAAATCAGGAGCAAGGTCGAGACACATTCAATATATCCGCTATTTTCTAAAGGTAAAAGCTGTATCCGAACAAACCTATAACTTAATGGAAAAGACGGCAGAACAAGCTGCCTTAACCAAAGAACATTTAGCAGATATTATCAATATCGTCATCGAGGAACTAGTTCGCCAACATTTTGAATTGCCTGCCTATAGTCGGTTTTACCGAATAGCCATCGCTGCTAGAGCAAAAGTTAATGAATCCTGTTTTGAAATCATCAACTCTAAATTAACCCCAGAACATAAAAAGCTATTGAATAAATGGCTGACTAAGAAAACGGAGGGTGGTGATACTTGGTGGAATACCCTTAAAAAAGAAGCTCCTGCACCGACGGTTAAGAATTTTCGGCTGTATTTGGAGCATGTAGATTGGTTAAGAAAATACCATGAAGCATTGCCCATACAAACTAATCTTTTGGATTTACCCGATGCTAAGCGGAGGCAATTTTCAATGGAATCCTATGCTTGTGATCTTCCTCATTTGCAACAATTAAAGGAAGCTAAACGATATGTCTATATCATCCTGCTCATTGAAAAGCAGATGGCTAAGGTTTATGACGACTTGATTTTGATGTTCACTCGCAGAATGTACAGTCTAAAAAATAATGCTAAAGCTGCTTTAGAAGCCTACCATGAAAAAAATCGTCATCTAGTGAGTAGCCTAATTGAACAGTTAGCCCAGATTGGTACAGCCTATCAAATCGAGGGAACTTATCTAAAAAAGTATAGGGCTATTGAATCAGTAATGCCTGAAAAACCACAGGACATGGTGGAAACTTGTAACCAACATTTAGCCTATATCCAAAATAATTACTTGCTGTGCCTACCTTCACTATACAAGAATCAACGCTCTTTATTATTCAACTGCTTAACCAACTTTCAACTTAAATCATCTTCACAGGATACCTCCTTATTGGATGCTGTTGAGTTTATTAAAAAGCATCGCTACAGCAGAAAAGAATGGCTGGATTGTACCGATAGTAATTTGAATCTAAATTTAGTAACAGATAAATGGCGTAAACTGGTAACAGGAAAAACAAGTGCTAATGCTGAAGTTAAGCAGGTACACAAAAAATACTTTGAACTTTATGTCTTTTTTGAACTGGCTCGGGAATTGGATACAGGAGATGTTTTTGTACCACAAGCACAGCAACATAATGATTGGACTCAGCAGTTAATATCATGGACTGAGTACGATGAAGATATTGAAGAATTTGGTACAGTCTCTGGTATTCCTACTGACCCCGAAGCATTTATTGAAAAGATAAAAGGAGAATTAACAGAAGCGATCAATCGTACAGACCAAGCCTTTCCTGTTAATCGGTATGCTCGAATGGAAGATGGTAAACTGATTTTGAGCAAACTGAAAAAGAAGAAAACAGCCGAACATTACCCCGAGATTGACCGATTATTAAAGGAAAGAATGGATAATATTGGTATTCTTCAATTATTGAATTATACCGAGCAATCACTCAATCTGCATCATCGTTTTCACCATTTTTCGGGGCATAAAAGTAGAATAACCAATTATGCAAGCAGTTTGGTGAGTACGTTCTTTTGTTATGGCTGCTTTATGGGACCGACTCAGGCAGCACGGTCAATTGAGGGAGCTTCTCGTAAGCAACTAGCTTGGATACACGACCACCATGTAAATGAAGAAAGGCTAAATAATGCCATAACCAAAGTCATCAACGCTTACAAAAAATTCCAATTACCCAAGTTTTGGGGTACTGGACAAAGTGCCTCAGCCGATGGTACTCATTGGAGTACCTACCAAAAGAATCTATTTACACAATATCATATTCGCTACGGGGCTTATGGTGGTGTAGCCTATTATCATGTGGCAGATAATTATATTGCCTTGTTTTCTCACTTCATTCCTTGCGGTGTCTATGAAGCCTTATATATACTGGACGGATTAATCAAAAACGAGTCAAAACTACAACCAGATACCGTGTATGGTGATACTCATGCTCAAAGTACCGTTGTTTTTGGTCTAGCGTATTTGCTTGGCATTAGATTGTTACCTCGCATCAGAGGTATAAAAAATAAGGTCTTCTTCCGACCAGAAAAAGGGGCATCCTACGAGCATATTGATGAACTGTTTACTGAAACTATCAACTGGAAACTGATTGAAACGCATTTAAAAGATATGATGAGGATTGTTTTGTCCATCAAAAAAGGGAAGATAACGCCCTCTACTATTTTAAGAAGGCTCAACTCTCAAAGCCGAAAAAACAAACTCTATTTTGCCTTTAGAGAATTGGGTAGAGCTGTTAGAACTATCTTTCTAATGGATTATGTCCATGATGTAGAATTGAGAAAAGTGATTTTTGCCGCTACCAATAAGAGCGAAGAATTTAACCAGTTCGCTGATTGGGCAGCTTTTGCCAATAAGACCATTCCTGAAAATATGTGCCATGAGCAAAGCAAAATTATTAAATACAATCATCTGGTAGCGAATATGATAATGCTCTATAATGTGGATGGCATGACCAGAGTCTTTAATGACCTGGCAAAAGAGGGCTATGAAATTACGGAAGAATTGATTGATGCTTTTGCTCCTTATCGAACCGAGCATATTAATCGCTTTGGTAGCTACTCCCAGCACTTTAAACGGGAATTACTGCCACTTCAACATCATCTAAACGTTAAAATTAGGCGAAAATAGAGCAAATGTTAAGATTTGGCGGATTTTACACGATTAGTTGCCAGACCTC
>CALFWI010000026.1 GCA_937928615.1 uncultured Saprospiraceae bacterium
TCTGGAAGGCTATTTAAATTAATAATTGGAACAAAGAACTTTAGACAGAATACCTTATTACGTCAAATTAGTATCATTAGGAGCATTGAATAAACCTTATTACGTCAAATTAGTACTCAAAAGAGATAAATGTTGATAAAAATTTATTATTTGATTTGGTTTACTTCATAAATAGCCTAAAATTTATGCATTATTCTGACGCAATGGCGTCAATTGACTATGAGTTTTTTAACCCTGTTGATTTATTCAACCATACTACACAAAATGTAACGATGTCAAAGCCAATGGAGCTACAACGTCTTGTAGCCTTATCTAATGAAGCAGCGGAATATCCACCCGTTGATTTAAGTAAATTGCAATACCAAGCATTATTGGTTTTAGTTTCCTGTATTGATAGTACAGAGAAGCCTGTTTACGGCATTGACGATATCAAAGACGAAATTGTAGAACTAGGTATTACGGGGAAACGAGAACAGATGGCTTACCTAGAACAAAAAGTAGTCGAGCAAAATACTTATCGAATTCCCTACAAAGAATATGTGCGTTATTTTACTGGTGGCGAAACACCAAGGGGTGGCGTGATAAAAAGAGCAATGGATGCGGTCTTATCTTTGAAGGATCGTCCAATCAAAGTCAATAGCCCACAATTAGAAGGTAGCTTTGCTTGGTTTCAAGCAGTATTGCACGAAAAAAAATCAGGAGATTTAATTTTTGTAATTACCTCTTTTGCCAAACCTTTCTTGATGGGGTTAAAAAGAAACTTCTTGCAGATGCTAGCTAGAAGTACCATGGAGTTTGACGGCAAATATTCTGTACCTATTTTTCTCTACATGAAAAGCAAAATCTATGATGGTCGACCTGAATTTCATGGGGCAGAACCCATCATGACTTTTCGCCGAAGATTTGGTTTAGATACCGTAAAGACTTATAATCGCTTTTATGATTTTCAAAGAAGAATACTAGATGTCGCAACAGCCGATTCTAAGAAAAGTGGAGATATAAAGTTTTTCTTTACAGGTATTTCTAAATCAGGTACTAAAAAAATCACAGAGATAAAATATAGTATTTATCGAACTGCAGATATTAAAAAGAGTTTAGGCAAGAAAAAAGGAACTTCTAACCATGGTAATAAAGTCGCTCAATTAACACAAGCTCAATATTACGCCTATAAGTTTTTAGCAGATAATGGGATTAATAAGTCTTTTGTCATTGAAAATATTCTATCTGACCCCAAATTAAAATATGAACTAGTCGTTGGGCATGAAGACTTATATGCTAAGACCGTTTGGCAATATTTTTTGAAAGCCACCAAATCTAAATCTAAAGCAGGTGCTTTTGTTTCGTGGTGGAAAAATGGTCGTTTAACGAAGGACAGTGTTCATGCGGTAATTATAGAACGATTATGGGAAACTACTAAAAAATTACCTGATAATATTAAGGGGCTAAGGAAAGTGGCTAAAACGATGACGCATGCTGAGTATCTTGCGTATATTGAAAAACATAAAGTGACACAGCAAGAAACGGTTACTAGTGAACAAACTACTTCTTTTGAACAATCCATTGAAAAATTAGTAAGACCTACTGGAAATATTCGTACAAAAAAGGTATTTGATTATGATCAATTTAAAGTTGACTATAAAGAAGAGTATCAAAGAATTAGAAAAGAACGAACGAATGCTTTTAATTCTTTTAAAGACATCCCTAATTATAGAGCTCAGCTAGAGAATAGTATTAAAGGTTATTGTGAACAATGGTTTAGAAAAGTTTATAAATAGCATGCGCTAATCCCCTACTCTATTAGAGTTGATTGCTTCAATAAAAAATTGAGTTTTCTTTATTCTGCATTAAAAATATTCACCACAACCAAGCTATGTCTGCATTTCTTGCCTCACCTTTGTTACAATCTATTCTTTACATGTTCTTAAGAGATTAAAGTTGTTGATTAATCCCCTTGCTGCAACAACATCAAAAGATGCGCAGCTGACCAACTAAAATGCTGCGACTCCAACCCTTCTCCCGTCAAAGGATGATAATTTTCTCGGATGGGCAAATCTGCATTTTTCAACCCTTCTAAGCGGTCAAAAAGATGGTGCGAAAACTGAATCGCTTCTTCTTCATACCCATAATTTCTTAACCCTTGAATAGCGAAGTAGGCTTGGTCTAACCAAACAGGGCCTCTCCAATAACCATTTTTAGGTTTGAATTTTGGATGGTCTGCGGCAAGGGTTGGAAATGGAATATAAGTAGCAAATTTAGCCGTATCCATCATGATTGTGCGCATGCTAGTGGCCTGCTTGGGAGTGGCTATTTTCGCCCAAAGCGGAATCCATCCTTCCGCACCATAGACCTTAAGTAGTGCTTTGGAAGTGACCTCCGTATCATAATACCAGCCACTTTCTGCATCATAAAAATTTTGCCGAATCGCCTATTGAATTTATTAAAAGAAACAATGATAATATTCTTTTTTGGCATCATATAAATATATTGCTCATCTTTGCCCCAAAATAAAGAATTATGACAACGTTTTCTAAATTAGGCATAAGTGGGGCTTATATAAAAGCACTAAAAGAACTCAATATTCTAACGCCAACGGAGATTCAAGAAGCAGCCATACCAAAGCTTTTAGGAAAAAAGGTAGATTTAATCGGGTTAGCGCAAACAGGAACGGGAAAAACAGCGGCTTTTGGCTTACCGATGTTGCATTCTATTGATGCTAGTAAACCAGAAGTGCAAGGCTTAATCATTGCGCCCACACGGGAATTGGTGCAACAAATAAAAAAGCAACTCTTTAAATTTACCAAATACATTGAGGTACCGATTTTTGTGGAAGGCGTTTACGGCGGAGAGAAAATAGAGCGGCAAATGAGGAGATTAAGAAGACCGACGCATATTGTGGTTGCTACCCCAGGCCGTTTATTGGATTTAATAGGGCGCAGAGCCGTCAATATTAGTACGGTTAGAACTTTAATACTCGATGAAGCGGATGAAATGCTGAGTATGGGGTTTAAAGAAGATTTAAATAAAATCCTAAAATACAATAATCTGTCTGACCGAAATACTTGGTTGTTTTCGGCGACCATGCGGTCAGAAATTAAACAGATTGTTCAAACCTACATGTCTGTTGATGTTGTTAGAGTGCAAGTCAATAAGCATTCCGTTGTTAATGAAAACATTTCGCATCATTTTATCAATACCCAGATTAAAGATAAAGTAAAACTAATTACAAGAATTCTGCACAAAAGAAAAAAGGAGCGAGGGGTTATCTTTTGTAGAACGAAAGCAGGTACGCAAAAATTAACAGAACAATTACAAGCTGCTGGTTTTTCGGTGGGGGCATTAGAAGGAGATATGAAACAAAAGGAACGGGATAAGGTCATGCGGGCTTTTACCAAAGAACGCATTCAATTTTTGGTGTCTACCGATGTTTTTGCTAGAGGGATAGATGTGAATGACCTTACTTTTGTGTTGCATCATCAAATGCCAGACCAGTTAGATTATTATACGCATAGAAGTGGAAGAACGGCTCGAGCAGGTAAAACAGGACAGTCCATCGCCTTGATTATTCCTGGAGAAATGCAAAAAGTGTTGGATGCGCAAAAAATGCTAGGGATTACTTTTAGGCTAATGACTGTATAATTTTGAGCAGTCAGAAGTCAGATTCAGTCCATTTAAATTACTGATTTCCAATTTTTTATTCCTAAATCATCTGACCTCTGACAGAAAATTTCAATTTTCGGTCTGACTTCTCACTTCTAAAAATAGGTTTATGAAAAAGATGGAATTAAGTACCAAAGTCTTTATTGGCTTTGCCATAGGCCTTTTAGCGGGGGTGCTGTTTAAAGAATCCGCTATGCTGGCAAAACCTATTGGCGATTTGTTCTTAAACCTGATTAGTATGATTGTGGTGCCACTAGTGGCATTTTCCATTGCTAGTGGGGTTTCGAATATGGGGGACATCAATAAGTTAAAACGAGTTGGGGGGAAGACTTTACTGTTTTATATTATAACCACCGCTTTTTCTGGCATGATTGGCCTCGCCGTCGCACAGCTCATCGCACCCGGGCAAGGTTTTGAAATTGGTCTTATTTCAACAGAACAAGTTCAGACCAAAGAGTTGACCAGTTTCTCTGAAACGATTCTTAATATGGTGCCAAAGAATCCTTTTAAAGCACTTGCGGAGGGTAATTTAATGCAGGTCATTGTCTTTTCTGTTTTTTTTGGTATTGGGATGACCTTGCTGGGTAATAAAGCCGAACCAATAAAAAAAGTGGTGGATAATGTCTCTGAGGTTATGTTGAAAGTGACAGGTATCATCATGGAATTTTCTCCTTATGGCGTTGCCGCCTTAATTGCCGCATCTGTGGGCGAGTACGGTCTAGAAATATTCGGCCCATTGGCTAAGTTTATTTTGGCGGATTATATTGGGATGATAAGTGTTGTCTTATTGTTATATCTTTTTATGTTGACTTTCATTGCCAAAATATCGTTAAAAAAATTCTTTACTCATATACCTGAAGTCTGGGCAGTAGCAGCGAGTACGACCAGCAGTTCAGGCACCCTCCCCGTTAGTATTAAAGTAGCCCAAGAAAAATTTGGCGTAAAAAAGGAACTAGTTACATTTTCGCTTCCCCTTGGTGCAACGATTAATATGAATGGCGCTGCGGTGTATTATGCCGTTGGGATTATATTTGTTGCCCAGATTTATGGCGTTGAAATGTCCATCTTTGAACAATTAACCACCATTGTCATGACTACCTTAATCTCCATTGGTTCTCCAGGCATCCCCGGTGGCGGAATTGTGATGATGGTCATGCTACTCAATACTATGGGTTTACCGACGCCTATTATCGGCTTGATTGCCGCTATTTATAGAATTATCGATATGGGGCATACGACCCTAAATGTAACTGGGGATATGGTTTCTACGCTTTGTATTGCGAGATTGGAGCATTTATTCAAAGAAGATAATGCCGATGAT
>CALFWI010000027.1 GCA_937928615.1 uncultured Saprospiraceae bacterium
TGACAATTATAGTTTAACACCTACGGAAGGTTTTGACGATATAGTTGGTTATGTTTCTGAACTTAATAATCAATCTATTAAATACGAAGCACCTGAAGAAGCACCTGCTGAAGATGCATTTGAAATTTCTTATTGTGTCCCAGCCAATTCTAGTAATTGCCAACAAATAAAAATAAAAATTGAGGTAGTTAATGAAAAAGTAGAAGATTGTAGTCAGGATTGTGTTTTTCCTGGGGATTTAAATGCTGATGGGATTGTTAACAGTGCTGATTTATTACCCCTAGGTTTACATGTAGGCACTAAAGGCCCTGCTAGAGCTGATGCTTCTATGCGATTTGATGGACAAGCGGCAATAGATTGGGATATGTCTTTAGTAGCGGACGATAATGCGGTCAACTTAAAGCATTATGATGCCAATGGAGATGGCATTATTTCTGAAAAAGATGCAGATGCGGTTGTTAGAAATTATGGTGCCGTTCGACAATTAGTGCCTAATGCGCTACCAGCTTTATCTAAAGGGATTTCAATCACCCCTAATCGAGTGACACCTAATCCAGAAGAAATTCCAGTTGGCGCTTCTATTCCAGCAGGTAGTTTAATTGAATTTGATATTGCGCTTGGCGATGAAGATGCGCAAGAATTAGACTTATATGGTTTTACCTTTCCTTTTAAGATTTCTGGTAAGTCTTTTATTAATACAGAAACTATCACTGTTACATTTAGCGATAATAGTTGGGCGGCTTTAAATGCCCCAACGATTAATTTAGCGCAAAATATAAGCAGTGACAATACCGATGAAGTTCAATTTGATTTGGCTTTTACTCGAACTAGTGGGAAAGCGGTTAGTGGAATTGGCTTGGTGGCTACAGTTGGTTTTGTAGTTGATGGAGACTTTGATGGTTTCAAATTACCAGAAGGTGAAGCCCAATTAAAAATAGAAGTCGGACAAGGCTATGCTTTAAATGGCAATGGTCAATATTACCAATATGAAGGGACAGAAGTGGTAACTTTACCAATCAGCTTTGAGCAGCAAGAAAACGAGGAATTAACGGCTAATAACCTATTAGTTTTTCCAAATCCAGTATCGGATATACTAAATGTACATTTAAACAGTTTTAATTACCAAGTAAATAGCATTGCTTTATATAATATCACAGGACAAGAGGTTTATCGGTCAATTCCAGTAGCAACAAAGCGAATGCCGATTTCTGTAGCTAATTTAGCAGAGGGCTTATATATAATGAGTGTGCAAACTGACGGTGGGGTATTGAGTAAGAAGATAGAGGTATTGCGTCAGTAATTATAGCATAACCGTAGCTTAGACATTCTTGTCTGAGCAGTAATTATGCTAAAAGTACAGCTTCCATGCTGTACCATTAAATTCGGATATATTCATGGTCTTGATAAATCTGGGCTGCACGACATCGTGTAAGCCCGATTTTTTTTCTGGTAACAAAGCCTTTAGGCTTTCCTGTTTAGTGACCTTCAGGTCACGAATACAAAAAACAGACCTAAAGGTCTTTGACGGGAAAGCCTAAAGGCTTTACTACCAGTTTTACCCGTCAACTTAGTGCTAAGTTATGTATTTTTGCGTGTGTGAAGAACCTACAGCGATTAATACAACTCTACGCCGAAGATAACCGCGTACAAAGCCTAATTTCAGCTCTTCAATCAGATACGCCTACTCGACTACAATTGGTCGGAATGATGGGTGCACAGGAAGCCTTTGTCCTGACGGGAAGTTATTTAGCGTCCCCACGCAGCCATTTATTTATAGCCGCAGATAAAGAAGAAGCCGCTTACCTCTATAATTCTATCGAAAGTCTATTTGATCAAAAGCCCATTCAATTTTTTCCAGACTCTTTTCGACGACCACAGTATTTTGAAGTCTTAAATAATACCAATGTATTATCTAGAACAGAGACGGTCAATAAAATAGCGTCGTCCAAAGCAGAAGGGGAAATAGTTATTACTTATCCAGAAGCGCTTTTTGAAAAAGTCGTAGCGCCAGAAGTCTTACATGCACAGAAGATTGATATCATCAAAGATCAGGCAATAGATATTCCTAACATTATCGACCAATTAGTGACTTACGGTTTTGAGCGAGTTGATTTTGTGTATGAACCTGGTCAATTTTCCATTAGAGGGGGGATTATAGATATTTTTTCTTATGGTAATGAATATCCTTATCGAATAGAATTATTTGATGTGGAGGTAGAAAGTATTCGGTTGTTTGACCCAACTACCCAATTGTCGCAGCGAAAGATTGCTAAGGTGACTATTATCCCAAATATCAATACCAAATTTGACCATAGTCAAAAGGTGTCTTTATTTAAGGTTTTACCAAAGAATACCGCGATTTGGCTTAAAGATTATCAAATGGTAATCGACAAATTGCAACAATGCTTCGAGAAAGCAGCCGAGTTTTCGAAGTCGCTTTCTTTAATAGAAGATGAGTCTTTAAAAGAAATATTTAGGGATAGAGCCTTCATTCGACCGAATCAAGTCATTGAGGAAATTTCGGATTACGCGATTATTAGTTTAGCCAAATCAAAGCATCCATTTAAGATTGATAAAAAAATAGTCTTTGCCACTCGTCCACAACCGAGCTTTAATAAAAACTTCAAATTATTAATCGAAAACCTTAATGAGAACGAGCGAAAAAAATTAGAAAATTATATCTTCACAGGAAACGCCAAACAGATAGAACGCTTCTACTCTATCTTTGAAGATTTGGAAACTAATGTACAATTTCATCCGATTCAGAAAGCCATTCACGAAGGCTTTGTGGATATGGATTTAAAAATTGCTTGTTACACCGACCATCAGATTTTTGAACGCTTCCACCGCTATAAACTCAAAAAAGGCTTTACAAAGAACCAAGCTTTAAATCTAAAACTTTTACGAGAATTAAAGCCTGGTGACCATATTACGCATATTGACCACGGTATTGGTCGTTTTTCTGGTTTAGAGAAAATTAATATTAATGGCCATAATCAGGAATCGGTCAGGGTTATTTTTAAAAATAATGACCTCTTATATGTCAGTATTAATTCGCTTCATAAAATTGCGAAATTTAGAGGAAAAGATGGCACACCGCCGAAGCTAAGTAAATTAGGCTCGGATGCGTGGAAGAACCTAAAACGAAAGACGAAGAATAAAGTCAAAGACATTGCCAAGGAATTAATTAAATTATATGCGCAACGAAAAGCAGCGCCAGGTTTTGCCTTTCCTCCAGATGGGTATCTACAAAATGAATTAGAAGCCTCTTTTATTTATGAAGATACGCCTGACCAATTAAAAGCAACGAATGATGTAAAAGCAGATATGGTTAGTGATACACCAATGGATAGATTGATTTGTGGAGATGTTGGATTTGGGAAAACAGAGGTAGCAATGCGAGCGGCTTTTAAGGCAGTTGTTGGTGGCAAGCAAGTGGCTATTTTAGTACCGACAACTATTCTAGCTTTACAGCATTACAGAACTTTTAAAGAACGACTGGATAGTTTCGGGGTCACGGTAGATTATATCAATCGATTTCGGTCTGCCAAAGACAAGCGAATTATTGGAGAGAAATTAAAAAGTGGAGAGATAGATTTAGTCATTGGTACGCACGGTTTGCTCAATAAACAAATAGGTTTTAAAGACTTAGGTTTATTGATTGTAGATGAAGAACAGAAATTTGGCGTGTCTGCTAAAGAGAAATTAAGAAACCTAAAAGTCAATGTAGATACTTTAACTTTGACTGCAACCCCTATTCCAAGAACCTTGCAGTTTTCTTTGATGGCGGCTAGAGATTTGTCTATTATTCGGACGCCTCCACCCAACCGACAACCGATTCATACAGAAATTCGAGTATTTAATAACGAAGTCATCAGAGACTCTATTCTATACGAAACGGATAGAGGTGGACAAGTTTTCTTTGTGCACAATAGAGTAAAAACACTACCTGATATTACTGCCATGATTCAGCGATTATGTCCTGATGTAGATGTCATTATGGCGCATGGACAAATGGATTCTAATCAACTAGAAAAGGCATTAATTGATTTTATTGATTATAAATATGATGTTTTAGTTTGTACCAATATTATTGAAACAGG
>CALFWI010000028.1 GCA_937928615.1 uncultured Saprospiraceae bacterium
CAGTATTTTGAACCAGCCAAATAAATTTGGCGGTTACGTAAAAAGCATTGCCAGCTAACCTAAACTGACACCTAAAAAATAAAATATGTCATTAAGAAATAAAAGAATCATTGTAACGGGCGCAGCCTCTGGAATCGGTCAACAAACGGCTAAATTACTCAAACAGAAAAGAGCTAAAGTCATAGCTTTTGATATGAAGGAGCCTTCAAAATATGTTGACGAGTATATACCCATTAATTTATCCGACCCAAAAGCGATTCAACAAGCAGTTAATCAATTTAAGGGTGGAGCAGATGCGCTGTGCAATGTAGCAGGCGTACCACCGACGGTGCCATTACCGCTAATTATGCAGGTAAACACGATGGGCACCATTGCCTTTACAGAGGCGATAGTGCCCAAATTAAATGATGGGGCATCCATTGTAAATGTAGCCTCTGTAGCAGGGATGGGTTGGTCGCAAAATTTAGCCGATGTCAAAGAGTTTTTGGCATTAAAAGATTTTTCTAAAGCTGGGTCATTTCTGGAACAAAAAGGCTATGACGATGCCACTACTTATAATTTATCCAAACAAGTCATCATCGTTTGGACCATGATAAATTACTATACTTGGAAAGCACAAGGCATTCGGATGAATGCCGTTAGCCCAGGGCCTATTCAAACCCCCATTTTAAAAGATTTTATGGCGACTATTGCCAAAAGAGGGAAGAAGAAACAGCTAATTGACCGACCAGGAAAGCCAGAAGAAATTGCAGGTGTGATTGCATTTTTGTGTGATAATGCACAAAGTCAATGGGTTAATGCGCAGAATATTATTGCAGATGGTGGTTTGTTTTCTGGGCGGTTTAAGGAGCAGAATGGGTTCTAATATTGAATTTTGAATGATGAATTTTGAATAGGGTGACTACTTATTTTTTCGGTTGACCAAGGATGGAAACCATTATGTGATTTTTTGGAAAAAGAGGTGCCAAAAATTGACTTTCCAAGAGTCAACGACAAGGCAGAAATGAAGAAAAAATTAAGTTGATGTCTTGGGATACTGAATTTTTGATAGCATTGGTCGCAATTATGTTAAGCACCTTTATTTGGATGCTTTTAAATATTCTATAATAGAAGAAATCAATGCAGGTATAATTGCATTGGTTTCTATGAATATTAAAACGTTCTGGTCGTTTTTCTAATCAATGGTTCGTAGCATATTCTGATGTTCTTTATATTCAAATAACTAATTTTTGCCGTGATTATCCCCATCATTCATTATCTCTTGGAGCGCCCATTTCAAATCTGAGATAAGCTTCCAGAAAAATTCTAATTGGCCCATTAAATTGGGCTGCATTTTTGAGTGCTGGCGGAGCAGCCTGCTCTAAAATAAAGCTTGCAATAATTGGTTTATAGATTTTTCAATTTTATTTTTATTGTTTTGCAGCTTCACCTCTACAGTCATTCCAATAAAGAAAGTAATAATGATATCGGTAATCTGCTTGATTGCCCTATTTTGTAATTCACTCCCATTCTTTAGGTAGTTTGCCATTATGGTCTTCATTGCCATATAGTGGTCATTCATGATTTGGGCGATGGTCTCATCTGAAGCGGCTAATTCGGTACAGGTGTTAGTCAAAAAACATCCTTTATGTTGTGGGTCATTTATGGCATATTCAAAGTTTATTTTTAGAAAATTGCTCAATCCTTTTTTTACATCTTTTTCAGCATGGAGTATATCCTTTAAATTATTAATGCTATTGTCTTTATATGCATTAATACATTGTTCAAATAAAGCTCTTTTGCTCTTAAATGTATTGTAAAAACTCCCCTTGCCAATGCTAATTGCATCAGTCAGGTCAGTAAGCGAAGTTCCCTTATAGCCTTTTTGCCAAAATACGTTCATGGCTTTTTCTATGGCAACGTATTTATCAAATAGCTCTACTCGAGGCATTTTAGTTATTTTATTTGTACTTATTGGTACAAATATTATTTTATTTGTACTGGTTAGTACAGATATTGCTATATTTGTGCCGAAAAGTACAAAAATAAAGCATTTAATAATTCTATATAGATTTAGTTGCTAGACCTCTCTCAATTCAGCAACAAGTAGGTAGTCGATTGACTGCCTACTTAAATAAAGAGGAAGCATAGCCTATAAACCAGACTAGCTACACTTACACTATGAAACACTATATTTATTAGCGTAAACTAAACGCTCTTAACTCGATGAGAAGAGGACACTCTAGACATTTGTACTCGCCCATTTATTGAGTACGCACGCTCAATGTCATATTTTTATCATGTGACAAATTGAAAAAAACTGAAAATTTAAGACTATTCTTAGAAAGCTTTTAATGATTCTCTCTATATAACTAACGAGGTCGTTTCTTAGTGATTCGACCTTGATTTATTTCCTCTTTTTTAGTTCTTACCAATTCTGATTACCCAGAATTACTAATAGTGTTATCTCAGAGAAATAAATACAGAGGCTCACAAATAATTCCAATTGATTCATAGAATTGTCTTAAATAGCTAATGTGTTTATATATTTGGAACTAATATAAAACTATTTTAGCATTTAATCCAACATCACTATTCTTAACAAGATAGGAATTAGTAAAAAGGTGGATATAATTTTCTTGTAAATTAGATTATTTTCTAAATTCTCTCGGACTAACTCCCATTATCTTCCGAAAAAACTTACTAAAATGGGATGGGTCTTTAAAATCCAAAAAATAAGAAATTTCCGCAATCGAATTACTAGTTCTCAATAAATACTTTTTAGCCTCAATTAGCAAGTATTCATGTACCACTTGAAGGGCAGATTTTTGCACTACCGCCTGACAGACTCTATTCAAATGAACGGAGCTGAGGTTTAATGCTTTAGCATATTGCTGTATAGTTTTCGTTTCATGGATGTTTTGTTTTATCAACTTTTGGAAAGCATGAAAATAAACCAAGGTTCTATTTTCGGTT
>CALFWI010000029.1 GCA_937928615.1 uncultured Saprospiraceae bacterium
TTATTAAAATGATACAATTATTCTTAAAATTAGTCTCTGCAGTTTTATTAAAAAGTCGACGCTCTCTTCCTATTGTTGTTAATGATTATTTGGACTTAATGTAGAAGTAGATAGCGTTGACTCTGTGAATAAAATCTAAGCTTGTGCCTTTTGCCGTTCCATGTAAAATGGCCTGATTAATGCATAAGCAAAAAATGCTTTAATCACAAAGTCGACCATTGCTGGAACTTCAAACCCAAAATAATCACCAGTACATGATGGACAGGTAAAAATTTTGTAAAAGATGTCTGCTATGTAAATCAGTCCAAGCACTAGAAAAATTTTAGACATACCGCTCATTTTTTAAGTTTTATTAAGTCAAAAATCCGAGATGCCCATATCCGTGATATTCATTTTTATCATGGATTTGGGCATCTTAGAGATTGTTATTAGTTTAGTAAAATTAGTTACCTAATCATTTTACAACTTCCGCCGATTATCATCTCCCTGTGTATCAATCAACTTATTATAAGGGTCAATTCCAACCTCCTCAGGTGCTTCGTCCACAATGATTTCGACCGTTCCAAAAATATTAGTGATTTTATGTTTTTGTAAATACAATTCTTTGTCATCTTCCCCGAATACACCGATTTCAATATAATCTGCTAAAGGCAGGGATTTAACCGTATCTTGTTTTTCATTTAACTCAAAATAGCCTTCCATGCCTTCATCTGCATAAACTCTTCTTCCTTTTTCATTGGTACGGTATTTTCGAGCATGGTAGTCAATCGTGACTTTGAATTTGCCATTATCTAGTTCCTCACTTTCTGTTTTCATGACCTTATTATTATACAAAGTAATGGTCTCAAACATATCTTTAATCAAGTATTTTAAAGAATCTGGTGTAGCTTCCTCAATCATGCCGACAAATTCTAAGGAAGTGGTGTAAGGTGCTTCTTGAAAGCCAACGCTATCAATATAACTGCTCAAAATCCCATTAAATTTGTCTTCGCCTAAATAATCACTCATCGCATACAGGACTAAAGATCCTTTTTGATAATGAATATATTGTTGATTTTCATTAAACATTAAGGCCTTTTCCTTTTTCTGTTCCGTCGTTCGCCCCATTAAATATTTATCTAAGGCATCTTTTAGGAAAATCCGCATTTTATCAGCTCCATATTCCTTTTCTAATACCTTTAAAGAACTGTATTCCGATAAACTTTCTGACATTAAGGTAGCGCCTTGCACCTTTGCCCCAATCACTTGATGTGCCCACCATTGATGCGCCAACTCGTGTGCCGTCACACTGAATGGATAATCGACCCCGCCTTCTTCAGACTCGTCTACACTAGCGATAAAACCAGCGGATTCAGAGAAAGGAATCGTATTCGCAAAAGATTGGGCAAAACCACCATAATAACCAGGAAATTCAATGATTCTCACTTGTTTATGCTGATAAGGGCTGAAATTGGTCGTAAAATAATCAAAGCCTTTTTTCAAGCCTTTGACAAAGCGGTCCAAGTTGTAAGTATGGGCTTCATGGTAGTAAATTTCAATATTTATATCCTTCCATTTATCTTTTTTGACGGTATACCTTCCTGATACAAAATTGTAAAAATTGAGCATTTTGGAATCCATTTTATAATGGAAATACTTTCGGCCGTTTTCTTCCCATTCCTTTTGTAAATACCCAGGGGCAATGGCAATTTGGTCAGGTGAAGTACTAATGGTTGTTTCAAAATCAATCCAATCCGCATCGCCAGAAATATAGGTGTTGGCTAAAGCGGCGGTATCTGTCGGATGTGGCATTCTTTCTTTCGGCGCTAAATCGTATTTTTTTCGCACCTTATTATCTGTCAATTCACTCCTATCGGAATATCCAAAAGAAGGGAAGATAAGATTGTTCATAAAAGTACCATTGGTTTGTACCCCCGAATTTACTCTAAAAGCTGTATTGGCCCTATTTTCCATTTTAAAAGTGAAATTCATGGTATCTCCAGGTAGTAAAGGTTGTGTCAATTCATAAATGGAGAAATTCATATCCTTATCTTCAAGGGCTAATTCTACTGCTTTATCAAATTCAAATTCAATGGGATGATTCACATAATTGACCAACAAAGTATCAATATTTTGCTCCGTTTTATTCACCAATTGATATTGACCATTGGCTTTAAAAGTTTGATTCTCTGGCACTAAATCCAGATTAACATTAACGGCAGTAATTCGAGGGCAGGGTGTTTTTGCGTATTTTTTATAGGTTTTTTCCCAATCCACTAATTCTTGTTCTCGTTCCTTCGATGCTGTAAATTTATTTTTAACGTTATTCTCATTATAAATAAAAAAGCCCATAGACAAGAAAGCAATTAGACTTAAGGCTAAGCCACTCCCTAATTGAAGATTCATTCTTTTTTTAGCCTTAGCCAATCGTTCTCCAATAGTAAAACTATAGCCTCTACGCCAGATTAAACTCGTAATAAATAGGAAGACCAAACCAAGGAAAAACCAGTAACTTCTATAGGCCATGAAGCGATTATAGCGAGTACCATAGCCATCTAAAGCCGAATAACTTACTGTGGAACCACCTTGGTTAAATTTAAACATGCTTTGTTCTAGACCAATTTTATCTAAAAATGGAATACCAATAAATAAGCCTAATAGAATAATAAAACCGACATACTTATTCGGTACTAAATGATGGATTAAAAAGGCTAAAGCAGCCCAAGGAATAAAATACCAAAGTCGGATAGCAACTAGGTCGAAGAGGTATAAACTGATATTGATATCGTAAAAGCCTTTGTACAATTGATAGGCAATTCCACTGACCATTATTAGTAATAATAAAATGGCTTGCATGGCTATAATTGCCAAAAACTTGGCGGATAAGTGCACAAAATTTTGACTTTGTGTAGCATCTACTAATTGGTCAATCTTCACTTCCTTTTCTCGATGTAACAAAAAGCCTGAAAACAAGAAGGTTAAAATTAAAATAAAGAGGTAGGTGACACTACCATAATTCAGTATTTGTTCCGTCAGTGGAAGTGTTTCTGTATTCATTATTTGCCCTGCAAAAGCCAAGAGGGTTAATAAAAAAGCAATACCTAGCAACGCAAAAATAATAAAAGCGGTATTTCGAACAATATAATTTAAGTGCATCCAAGCAAAACTGAAAATATTCCGCAAATTGAAGCCTATATTATGTGCAAAATTAACGGTTGGTAAACTAACACTTAATAAAGGACGGCCATGTTTTTGGGTGTCCATCGCAGTGGATTCATTGTCCTTGCTTTTGAAAAAGGTAAAAGCAGATTGAGACAATTTGAAATACCGATAGAACATTCCTAAAATGACGCCACCAATGGTTAACCAAAGTGCTCGATTTAATAAAACATAGCCTCCTGATGGAATAGGATTAACATTTTGTTCTTCTACCGTCCAATATTCTGCGTAAAATAGGTGTGCTCTAAACCCAAAAGGATCCAACAAAGCACCCCAGAATTTATTATCCATTTCATCAAAAATCTGTGCGGTTAAAGTATCTTGGAATAAAAGAATGATAACAATGATATAGCCTAAGGTCACATTTCTGGTGGCACTTACTACGATAAAAATGATTGCGCCAAAAATTAAAATATTAGGAAAGACATATAAGCCATAAGTTTTTAAATAAGGTAAAAGACTATTTGGCCCTAATAATTCTTGATTCATTCCTGGGGTCATTACCCCGATAAATACCCCAATGCCTACAAAGGAAAAAACGATTAGGGCAATGACTAAAGCTCCTAGAAATTTACCAAAAAAGTAGTCAAATTTGGTGAAAGGGTAGGAATATAATACATGATGGGTTTCACTCGTAAAGTCTTTACTGATGGATGTACCAAAAATAGCGGGCAGAAAAAAGTATAAAAAAGAGGAAAATCCAGCAATTAAGCCTAAAATACTACTCGGCGCATTGATCCAGGTTGCAGAACTAACTGTAGCCGTATTGCCATCAAAAAGCCCTCCAGAAGCCACCATTGTTAGATAACCTGCTGCGAAAGCAATCGCCATGTATATATATAATTGCCAGCGGTTAAACCAGTAATCAAGCTCGAATTTGAAGATATGTTTTATCATGTTTTGGTTGGTCTAGCTATTAACACTCGATTTGCTAAATCTTGTTTTGTCCCGAATCGAAAATTTCGATTCTGATTGTTATAAATTTAGCAAATCATGCACTATGCAGTTAAATTATTCAATAAAGAGAAATAAACATCCCCCAATTCCACTTCAATTTGTTGAAAAGCCGCACTAGGTTGTGTGGCATTCAAAACCCTGATGCCCAATTGATTATTTTGTTTGAAGTTAGAGGAAATTACTTGATGCGCTTCCTCGTGACTTGCTAATTCTTCTGGATTGATGGTCTTTTCCCAAATCTTTCCTTTCAACTTGCCAACCGCTGCTTGGGGTGATTCATTTAATAAAATTTGACCATTGTTCATAATGGCCATATCGGTACAAAGATCTTTTACATCATCCACAATATGCGTAGAAAATAGCACAATATGGTCTTTTCCTAAAGCCCTTAAAACATTCAAAAAACGATGCCGTTCCGCAGGGTCTAAGCCAGCAGTTGGCTCATCGACTATGATTAGTTTTGGTTTATTTAATAACAATTGAGCAATCCCAAATCGTTGACGCATACCGCCAGAATAACGAGCAACTTCTCTATTTTTTACCTTGGTCAAATTCGTTATCTCTAAGACATAATCAACCATGGTTTCTCGGTCTTTTTTAGAAGCGATTCCTTTCAAAGCAGCAAAATAATGCAGTAATTTATTAGCGGTCATTTTGGGATAGACACCAAAAGACTGGGGCAGATAGCCCAATATTTTTCTAAGTTCCATGGGCGATTCTAAAATATTAATATCGCCAATTTGGGCACTTCCTGTATCGGGTTCTTGTAAGGTAGATATAGTCCGCATTAGGGTAGATTTACCCGCTCCATTAGGGCCTAATAAACCAAACATTCCTTTATTGATTGTTAGGTTTACGCCATCTAATGCTTTAGTGCCATTAGGGTAAGTCTTAGATAGATTTTCGATAATTAGCTGCATGTTTTATCGTTGGTTTTGCGATTGAATGAATTTGAAACGCAGTATAGGAAAGAAATTCGATTTTTTATAATTCGCTGCTGGCTTTTTAGACAAAAACTGCTTTATGGTATATTAGTGGCGAGAAATGTGGATGAATGCTAAGGATTGCCTAAAAGATAATTTATGCATTCATCTACTAATCTAAGTTGCGGAGATACTGAAATGGTTATATTGCTAATAGGGCTAAAACCTCAAATGAAGGGCCATCTAACACCGTAACAATAAAACAATATAGCCATCCAACAATTGTCCGTAACTTTAGTTACTATTCAACGATGAAATCCTTTCTAATCATTTAATTATTTGGGGGGGTATTATTATCCTTCTTTTATACTAACTATTTGATTTTATCACAATTAAATTATATTTACAATTCATTTGAACAAAGGAGGTAAAACTCCGTAAAATGATGCTGTAATTTATCTTTAATTTAATAACCAATAATCACCACCATGCTTGTGTTAGACTTAGAACCTACTGTTAAAATTAATGTCAATAAATGGTTAAATGGAGACTATGATGCCGAAACAAAGGCCGAGATACGGCAAATGATGGAATCAGGGGCGGTAACGGAATTAACGGATGCTTTTTATAAAGATTTAGAATTTGGAACTGGCGGATTGAGAGGTATTATGGGCGTTGGTTCTAACCGAGTGAATAAGTACACGCTTGGAATGGCGACTCAAGGATTGAGTAATTATTTATTAAAACGATATCCTAATCAACAAATTAAAGTCGTTATTGCTCATGATTGTAGAAATAATTCTAAAGAATTTGCTAGAATGACGGCGGAAGTGTTTTCTGCAAACGGTATTTATGTCTACTTTTTTGAAGGACTAAGACCAACACCTGAATTGTCTTATGCTATTCGAGAATTAGGTTGTCAAAGTGGGGTGATGTTAACAGCTTCTCATAATCCAAAAGAGTATAATGGATATAAAGCTTATGGCGAAGATGGTGGGCAATTGGTTTCCCCCGCGGATAAATTAGTATTAGAAGAGGTCAGGAAAATTGATAGCATTAGCAAAATTAATTTTGCAGGCAAAAATGAAAATATTGAATCCATTGGAAAGGAAATGGACGATAAATTTTTAGCAGCATTAGTCGCCTTATCTATTTCTAAGGAGGCCATTGCTAGACAATCGGACTTAAAAATTGTTTTTTCGCCGATTCATGGAACGGGCGGGGTGTTAGTGCCACCAGTTTTAAAGCAATTTGGGTTTAATAATGTGACGTTGGTAGAGGAACAAATGGTCGTAGATGGCAATTTTCCAACTGTTATTTATCCCAATCCAGAAGAAGAGGAGGCGCTAAAAATGGCGATTGATAAAGCGAAAGAAATTGGTGCGGATTTAGTAATGGCAACAGACCCTGATGCGGATAGAGTAGGGATGGCTATTCAAAATGATAAAGGAGAGATTGTGTTATTGAATGGCAACCAAGCTGCTTGTTTGTTAATTAGATATGTTATAACGGCTTGGGAGGAAGCAGGAAAATTAGATGGTAACCAATATGTCGTTAAAACAATTGTAACGTCTTACTTGATTGATAAAATTGCTGCGGCTAAAAAAGTAGATTGTTATAATACCCTAACTGGTTTTAAATATATCGGGGAAGTGATGACTCGATTAGAAGGGAAAAAAACATTTATTGCTGGTGGAGAAGAAAGCTATGGGTATTTAGTTGGAGAGCATGCTAGGGATAAGGATGCAGTGATTTCTTGTGCGATGTTGGCGGAGATGGTTGCTTATTACAAAGACCAAGGAAGTAGCCTATACGACGCGATGATTGACATGTACTTAGAATACGGTTTCTATAAAGAGAAATTGATTGCCATCAAAAAAGAAGGAAAAGCAGGGGCGGAAGCAATTAAAGCGATGATGGAGCGATTTAGAAACCATCCGCCAGCGGTTTTAGGCGGTTCTAAAGTAACGATGATAAAAGATTATAAAAGTAGTGTTTCTAAGGATATGATAAGTGGAGTGGAGGGAAAAATTGATTTACCTTCCTCTAATGTCTTACAATTTTATACTGAAGATGGAAGCATTATTTCTGCTAGACCTTCTGGAACGGAGCCAAAAATTAAGTTTTACTGTAGTGTGAATGAGCCATTAGCAGACAAAGCAAGCTTTGAATCAGTTCAAGAAAAATTAGATACTAAATTAGCGAAAATTTTAGATGATTTAGGGGCTTAAGGAAATGATGAAC
>CALFWI010000030.1 GCA_937928615.1 uncultured Saprospiraceae bacterium
TGGAGATTTCTCAAAATGAAGGCCATCTGAACTGATTGCTAACCCAATTCGGGAAGTGCCACTTAAATCTTGTGCCCTGTAAAACAAATAAATTTTGTCTCCTTTAACAACCGCAGAAGGGTTTAACACATTTCTTTCTTCCCAATGTATCGGCTGTTTAGTTAAGGGGCAATCAAATTTTAAATTTGCGGAGGGCTTTAAAATAGGGTTCAGCTCATCTACTTTTTCAAAAGTATCAAATGCCCACTTTTTGGTGGTATTTATGGATTGATTCGATTGTAAGACATTTTCTTTACATCCCAACAGTAAAAATAGCACGCCAACAATGATTATTTTTTTCATTTTATGATTTGTTTAGTATTCCTTATTTATAGTTTGGTGATTTTTGCTAACGTTAGTGGTTGCTATTATTATTCCTCGGTTCAAACTTATCGAAAATTTCGCCATTAAACTTATAAACTCCAGCATTATCTGTTGTTAAATTATTTTATTTTTGCTAGAAAAATATATGCGCCTAATCTTGCTTCTTTTTTTATCGATTTTACTAACCTTGTTTGCTTGCCAATCTTCAACACCCAAAAACGCCCCCAAAGACACTATCAAAATCCAAAAATCTGAAAATGAGGACGACCTTTTATTCTCTATGGCAGGCGAACTAGTCGCCAATCCTCGCACCCAAGCAGAAAAAGATAAAAATACCATCATCAATTATATGATGGACGAAGGCATTGAATTACAGTCGACAGAATCAGGGCTATATTATCAGATGATTGAAGAAGGGACTGGCAAGAATGCGGAATGGGCAGATTGGGTAAAAGTGAATTATAAAGGCTATACTTTAGATGGGAAAATATTTGATTCTTCTTATAAAAGAGGGAAGTCTATTGAATTTTATATTGGCAACATGATTCCAGGTTGGAATGAAGGCTTACAATTAATGAAACCAGGAGGGAAAGCATTTTTTGTCGTGCCTTCTGGATTGGCTTATGGAGAAAAAGGCTTTAAAAAGATTATTCCCCCACATACGACTTTGGCTTTTGAGGTAGAATTAGTAGCCGCTGGAAAAAAGTAGCTTGGAAATTTATTTCTAATAAAACAGAAAAACAGTAGGCAGTCAAAGTCTTGGTTCTCAATATTTCTTCACAAAAACACAGTTATTTGAACAGCCTCAATAATAATAAAAAAGGCGATACGGTAAATAAGCTACCATATCGCCTTTTTAATGGAAATTAATTTCCATACTACGATTAAAAATTACTACTATTCTTATCTCGAATAATGTCTTTCAATTCTTTTAAAAATTCATATTGATTGGGCAACACTTTTTTGAACGCCTCTTTAATCGCAAAATAAGTCCCTCTTTGCTCCAAATCAGGAATCATCTCTTTAATCGTTGCTTTCATAAAATGGGCATCTTCTTTAATTAAACTTTTTAAAGAAGGAATGTCATGCCAATCTCCTTCTACTGCAATGGCATTTTCTGCCTCGCCTGCCACATTCTCTACTGGGTCTAATTCAAAAGTTTGGTCTTTTTGCAGTAAAGCAATCGCTTTGGAAGGGTCATTGATTTTACCTTGTGGCAAAGTCCATGCTTCGTCCGCTTGATTTTTTTCAGCAGGGTTCACCAAAAAAACTTCTAAGCCTTTTTCTCGAACTCTATAAATAATCAAATTTGCTTTCTCTAAAAGTGCCATTATTATGTTTTCTTATTAGTCAAATAATTAATTGTTAAACAGCGTGGAGGTAAAAATGTTGCGAGGAGAAGGGAGTACAAAGTTACAAAAAATATTAGAATAAAGGAGGGCTAAGTGCCCAGAGTAGCGCATTAACGAACCAATATCCATGGCGACAGTAGGCAGTAAACAGTGACAGTAGACCGTTAAGCCCTTGATTTTAAAACCTGAAATTTTGTGCAAACACAGTTAACTGAACAGTCTCTCCATGGTACCACTAATCCTATAACTTCCCCTTACTTAAATATCACAGAGCGCGTCAATAGTCGTCCGCAAACCAATAAATAATAATTCCTTGCCTTCTTTGGTCACAAAACTATCTTCATCGTCTACTAAAGCATCTTCGACAAAAGCTAATAAATCTTCTTGTGGATATTTATCAAAAAAGACATTTAGCTTATCATTAAACCCTCTGGCAGTTGTTTCATTAAATAAAGTCCAATTCTTTTCTTCTGCCTCTTCAATCTTCTCTGAATCCAATATGGGCATTTCTTTAGTTTCGGCATCTACGGCTTTCCAAATAACCAAGGCTAAATACAAAAGATACTCACTTTCTTCAACTGTCAATAATTTAAAACTTTCAGAAAGCAAATAAGAAAACAGAATAGGTTGCTTAGCTTGCAAAGCTCCAATAGCCTTATCATAGCTGTTTCCTTCGTTATCCAAAGCTTCAAGAGCTTCATCATAACTGTTTTCTTCATTATCTAAAGCTTCAGTAATTCCATCAATTATTTGTTCGGAGATAAAAGGTACGGTCATTCAAATTTAATTTGGTCACAAAATTAAGCCTAAAAAATGATATTTTCAGCTACTCAATGAAGAACCTATAAGTTGATATATTCCTTTTTTCCCAAAAAAGCAGTAGATTCGCCTTTCAGATTTTGATTTACTAAAATTTATTATTATAAAAAATAGAATCGTCCAAATTATTTTAAAATTTATAGCATGAAAAAAATAATCACCAATACTTCCAGAAGGAAATTTATGAAGCTTACAGGGTCTACGCTAGCGGCTAGTTCTGTCGGATTCAATATTTTAGCAAATAACCAACCCAAGCATCTATTTAATGCAGATACCTTAAAAGTAGGCTTAATTGGTTGTGGTGGCCGTGGAACTGGTGCCGCAGTACAAGCCTTAAATGCCGACTCGAATGTGGCTTTAACGGCAATGGCGGATGTCTTTCCCGAAAATATGACGGTTGCTTATAATAGTTTGTTGGATGAAGATATTGCGGATAAAGTCAAAGTACCCGACAATCAAAAATTCATTGGTTTTGATGGGTATAAAAAAGTATTAGCCACCGATGTGGATGTCGTCATTTTGGGCACACCTCCTAATTTTAGACCCGCTCACTTAGAAGCTTGCATTGCTGCTGGAAAACATGTCTTTTTTGAGAAACCAGTTGCCGTTGATGCCCCTGGTATTAGACGAGTAATGGCAACGGCAAAAGAAGCAAAAGCTAAGAATTTAGGCTTTATGTCTGGTTTTTGTTGGAGATATGACTATCCCAAAAGAGATACTTTTCAAAGAGTCTTAGATGGCCAAATTGGAGAGGTGCTTTCTATCTATAATACTTATAATACAGGGGCTTCTTGGTGGAGAGAAACTAAACCTAGCTGGGGTAAACTAAAGAAGGAATTAAGAAATTGGGTGTATTATAATTGGTTGTCTGGTGACCATATTGTCGAACAAGCGATTCATAGTTTGGATTTAATGTCTTGGGCAAAGGGAGATGTTATGCCTGTTAGTGCTTCTGGAATTGGTGGCCGCCAAAGTAGAGTCGAGGAACAATATGGTAATATTTATGACCATTTTGCGATTACTTATGAATACCCTGATGGTTCTAGAGGTTTGCACCACAGTCGGCAACAAAAAGGAACAGACAGAGCTTACGGGATAGAAATGTTGGGGACAAAAGGTCGTTGTGATATTAATGTTTGGAACCACCACGAAATAAAAGGGGAAACCAATTGGCGTTGGGAAAAAGAACACGATAAAAAAGACAAAAATAATATGTATCAAACGGAACACGACGAATTATTTGCGTCTATCCGAAATGGCAATCCAATGAATGATGGGCTTCGTGCGGCTAATAGCACCCTATTAGCTATTTGGGGTAGAATGGTCGCTTACACAGGTAAAACCATTACTTTCGAAGAAGCTCTAAATTCGCAAGAAATACTCGGGCCAAAGGTAGATGAATTTAACTGGGATTTAGACTGGAAAATGGCAGATATTGCGAAGCCTGGCGCTACTAAATTTATGTAATTAATGTTTTTCTTTATTTATTAAACCTCCAAGTTTTTGAAAAACTTGGAGGTTTTTCTATCATCGAAAGCCAAACCAATGCCTACACCAACGAGAAGAACTTTCCTCAAACAAAGCGCCGTAGCCACTGCCTCTTTGGCCTTTTTGTCCAATGCTTGTGCTACCCCTTCTTCTAAAATCATTTCTAAACCTGCTCAGCCGCTTATCAAAAAAAGTCTAAAATTTGGGATGATTCAAGAAGATTTATCCATTTTAGATAAATTCAAATTGGTCAAAGATTTAGGCTTTGATGGAATAGAATTGGATAGTCCAAATGAACTAACTGAAAAAGAAATATTAAATGCGAGAGACAAAAGTGGTTTAGAAATTCCTGGTACGGTTAATTCTTTTCATTGGAAAATGCCACTTTCTAACCCAGACCCAACGGTGCGGGCAAAATGTGTGGAATCTATGAAGACTGCTTTGCGAGATACTAAAAAATATGGTGGTACAACCGTTTTATTAGTTCCTGGCGTCGTGAATGAAAAAGTGTCTTATACAGATGCTTATGAACGTTCGCAAGCAGAAATACGGAAAATATTACCCGTGGCAGCAGAAACAGGCGTTAAAATAGCTATTGAAAATGTGTGGAATAATTTCCTCATCAGTCCTTTAGAAGCGGCACGCTATATTGACGAATTTGAAAGCCCAATGATTGGTTGGTATTTTGATGTTGGGAATATCGTTCGGTATGGTTGGCCTACCCAATGGATTCAGGCTTTAGGAAAGCGCATTATTAAAATAGACATCAAAGATTATAGTCGAAAAAAGCAAACCCAAGAAGGTATTTGGGAAGGCTTTAAAGTGAAATTAGGAGATGGCGATGCCAATTGGCCTGCGGTTAATGCCGCTTTAAAGGAGGTTGGTTATCAAGGTTGGGGTTCGGCAGAAGTCGCAGGTGGCGATAGGGTTCGACTACAGGAAATTTCTGAGCGTATGGATAGGTTGTATGCGGCAATTTAGACAGTAGGCAGTAAACAGTAGTAGTAGGCAGAATTTTGATATTGAAAATCAAGACTTAACTGCCTACTGCCACTGCTAATTGCCCACCGACTACTTCTCCTCCGCCTGCTTACAAATAACAGGCAATAAATTATCTGCCCAAGTCACTAATAAAATTTCTTTTACTTTAGATAAATCTTCACAAGCACCTGCATAATTCTGCATGTCCAAATAAGCATTCCCTCTAGCGTATAAAAATTCCGCATTATCAGGAAATGCATCAAGGGCTTCTGTCAATTTAGCAATTCCTGCTTCTTGTTGCCCTGCATTGTATAGATTACTGCCTTCTACCGCAACTAATTGCGCTTTTTCAAACTTAGAAACAGTCGCTTTACAAGCAGCTGCTGTTGGTTTAAAATCCATGCGAAGCAGATGTGCCGCAGGTACTTTTTTACCACCGTATTCTGCTACCTCCCATTTCCCAATCGAAGCAGTGGTTGCACTAATCGCTTCAAATTGATAATCCATCCCTAAATTACTAAAGTCATTCATTTCTAAAATCCGAACGACGCCATCTGCTTCTACTAAAGCTTTTACTTCTACTGTACCAATCGAACAACTATCATTTCCAGCCGCAGGATATTTTAAGTTTTTTGATAAAAACTCCGCCTTGGCAGCGTCTCCTCCTGTAAATGCTAATACTTTATCAAACGTATTATAAATCGTATCTCCATCCACTACATCGTAAGGAGGAACTTCTTTTATCTTAAATTTCACAGGAATATTCATACTTACTTTTACAGGAATCCCTTTTTGTTTACCTGGTGCCCACTTTAACCCTAATGGATTCAAGGCATTAATTACCGCTAATGCGGCATCTCCACAGCCCCCACCAATGTCTCGAACAATCTTTGCATCGCTAATGGTACTATCCGTATTGACGACAAAATTGAGCACAACTGTTCCTTCAACTCCTTGCATCCGTGCAGAGTCAGGGTATTGCACATTGGCATAAATAAATTTCAATAATACTTCTTGGGAACATTGCCGCTGCACTTGATAAGTCGTATCCCATGCGGCACAATTGGACACCATAGGCATATATTCTGCTACAGGATACACCTTAGAAGTGTCCACTGCTTCCGTTTGCCCAAACGCAAAGGCCGTAAAAAATAAGAGTAAACTTGTATAAAAAGTTTTCATGCTAAATTGTTGATAGTAAATAAAATTGATTGGCGATGGGAATTCTCAAACCGCAAATTTAAAATTAAAAACGAAAAGGAAGGGCTTAACGGCTGCTAATCCTTGGCTAGATGCTGTTAATTAATTCTTAAGGTTGCCAGTTACCTGTTTCCGGTTCCTGTCACAACTGGTAACTGGTAACTGGCAACCGCTTCAATACCCCCGTCGTTCCACCAACCACTCCTGCAAAGCAATGCCTGTTGCTTGCGGCCAACTCTTTGCTTTAGCAATCGGTACTATCTTATAATCCGCAATTTCTTTTTTATCAATATTAATGACTCCAGTTGCTTTCACGTGATAAATCATAATGATTTGATTCATCCGTTCAAAGGTAAAATGCCCCCTAAAAGAAACAATTTCTGCATCTAACCCCGTTTCTTCTTTGACCTCTCTCAAAACTGCCGCTGCTGGATGCTCATGTTTTTCTAAAAAACCAGTCACTAAAGCATACCAAGTTGGCGGCCAACCCACATTTTGTACCAATACAATTGTCTCCTCTTCATATTCTACAATCGCCCCCACTACAGGTGTAGGGTTTTGATAATGTACAAAATTACATGCCTTATTCGTGCAACCGAGGTAATTTTCTTCATTAATCGCTAAGGGTGCGGTACAGGTAGGACAGTAGTTAAATTTCATATTAAAGTGGTTTTAATCTATTTGATGACCAAAAGTAGTATTTTTATACTAGAAAGTGAGGCTGGTTGCTCTTTATTCTGGTTGCTGGTTGCTAGTTGCTGGGTTGGGCATAAAACTAAAATAGAACATTAAATTAGTGATGAAAACCAAGCTACAATCATTGCTCGTTATTTAACTTATTGTGAACAACTAGCAACTAGTAACCAGCAACCAGCGCAACTAGCAACTTTTTCTCCCCAAAACTGTTTATTTTTACAGCTTCAAATCATATTTAGTATTGACTAAAAATAACTTAGTCGTTTCATAAAACCTTTCATGAGCCAACAACAACCGCAAAAATTCGATTACCAATTATTCGCCCGCGTTATTGCTTTAGCAAAACCTTATAAAGGTATCTTTATTACCGCAGGTATTTTAGCTGTTGTTTTAGCCCCCTTATCTACCCTTCGCCCTTATTTAATCAAGGTGATGGTTGATGATTATATTTTTAAGTATGACATTGAGGGCATGACTCGAATTGCTTTATTAATTGCCATTTTATTAGTCCTAAATGTGATTTTGCAATATGCTTTTATCTATGCGACCAGTTGGTTGGGGCAGTCTATTATCAAAGACCTTCGAGTCAATGTTTTTCAAAAAATTACGAGTCTTAAATTGAAGTATTTTGACACCACACCGATTGGGACGTCTACTACTCGAACCATCAATGATATTGAAACGATTAATACCGTTTTTTCCCAAGGCGTGATTACTATTTTAGCGGATTTATTGACCCTCTTTGCGGTTTTAGCAATTATGTTTTATACGAGTATTGAATTGACTTTAGTTTGTTTAGTCACCATGCCTTTTCTGATAGTCGCCACTTATATTTTTAAAGAAAAAGTAAAAGCTTCTTACCAAGTAGTGCGGACGCAAATTTCTCGCATGAATGCCTATTTGCAAGAGCGTATTACAGGCATGCGCATTGTACAAGTTTTCAATCAGGAACAAGCTGAAATGGAAAATTTCAAGGCCATTAATCGGGAATACACCAAAGCCAATTTAAACGCTATTTTATATTATGCGGTCTTTTTTCCTGTGGTAGAAATCATTTCTGCAGCTGCTTTAGGCTTAATGGTTTGGTATGGTGCAAGAGGTGTAATTAGTGGAGAGGTAACCCTCGGTGCATTGATTGCTTTTCCTATCTTTCTGTCGATGTTATTCCGTCCAATGCGAATGTTAGCTGATAAATTTAATACGCTACAAATGGGCTTAGTGGCAGCCGATAGAGTCTTTACCGTTTTAGACAATGACCAACAAATTGAAAATAAAGGTACAATTGAACCAACTAATTTAAAAGGCGATTTGGCTTTCCATCAGGTAGACTTTGCTTATATCGAAGAAGATTATGTTTTAAAAGACCTTAGTTTTAGCGTCAATGCGGGCGACACCTTAGCCATCGTAGGTAGTACTGGTTCTGGGAAATCTACCATTATTAACATCCTCAATCGTTTTTATGAATTGAATGCGGGTAAAATCACCATTGATGGCATAGATATTAAAGATTACGAATTATTGGCTTTGCGCCAACGGACTGCCGTCGTGTTACAAGATGTCTTTCTCTTTTCAGGTTCTGTCTTTGACAATATTACCTTAAGAGATAATACAATTTCGAGAGAACAAGTACTCGATGCTGCCAAAATGATTGGTGCACATGAATTCATCATGAAATTACCTGATGGCTACGATTATGAAGTCATGGAAAGAGGTGCTACCCTATCTATGGGACAACGCCAATTAATTTCTTTTGTCCGAGCCTTAGTTTTTGACCCTGATATCTTGATTCTAGATGAAGCTACTTCTTCTATCGACCCAGAAACGGAATCTGTTATTCAACATGCCATCGAAACCTTAATTGAAAAACGAACTTCTATTATTATTGCGCATCGCTTATCCACTATTCGACACGCCGATAATATTATGGTGTTGGAAAAGGGACAAATTAAGGAATTAGGCCCGCATGAGGAATTATTGAAGTTAGAGAATGGGCATTATAAAGAATTATATGAGATGCAATTTTTGGAGCATGTGGCTTAGGTATATTTATCCTATATTTCCCAATTTATTACCTTTTGCTATATAAAATCAAAAATGGCCATTCCACAATACAGTAACTACACCATCATCTACAACCTAAAAGAATACACCAAAGGACTGTATTTACCAACTGCTTTTGTGGCAAGCATGGACAGAGATGATGTACTCAAATATATCGAAAAAAAAGTTAGTGCCCATAGCTTTAAAGATTATCGAATTGAATTGACCCCAACCATTCAGCGAGCATTGGCGATTATTGAACGATTGACTTTGCCGAATCTTGAAATAAAGTTTAACACCAAGAAAAGAAAACTAAAACCGCTGTTGGAATTGATGCAGGAAGACCGAGCGGTCAAGAAATCTATTGAGGGGTACATCTACCGAGAGTTGGATGGTTTATTGAGTTTGATTGTCGAAAATGACTTGGTGTTAACTTGGAATATTGAAAAAAAAGTCTTGATAAAAGAGATGCAGGTGCATATTGCCAAAGATGAATTAAAGCCCCATTTATCTTTTGTCAAAACAGACCAAAAAGTTCTATATAATTTACAATTATCCAATAAAGATGGACAATGGCAAGTCCAAGATAAACAAGTGGTTCCGATTACCAATATGCCTGCTTGGGTGTTCGTCGATTATCAACTATATAAAGTGCCACATATCAAAGGGTTGATGTTAAGACCCTTTCAGACAAAGGAAATCGTCGTCATTCGGGCGGATTTTATTAAAACTTATTTTGAAAATTTTATTGTAAAAATTGCCTCCGAAGTGGAAATGACAACGGTGGGCTTTAAAGTGATTGATGATAACCAATTACAGTATTGCCAAATAGAATTACTCGAAGATATTTTCACGAATAAATATGGCTTAAAAGTAGATTTTGTGTATCCTGGGGTGACCTTTGGTTGGAAAGATAGCAGTAAGCGACGGTCAGGCTTAAAATTTGACAAAGATGAAGTTATTATTACTAGAGTCAATCGAGATGCGGAGAAAGAAAAAATGTGGATAGAAAAGCTACAATCCTTTGATTTAATCAACCAAGTAGGGAGCTATTTTACGCATAGTGATGTAGTAAAAACTCCCTCTTTATTTAACTGGTTAGCAGAAAATGAAGGTAAATTAGAAAAGGCGGGTTTTAAAGTAATTACCCCAACTTTAGATGGTAAGGTTTTAGTCTTAGCCGTCCCCAAAATTAGTTTTGACCATACCGAACAAGTCAATGATTGGTTTGATATTAGAGGCATCGTAGAAGTAGGCGATTTTAAAATTGCTTTTAAAAAGATAGTGCCTTATATCAAAAAAGGCGATAAATTTTATCCTTTACCCAATGGAAAATATTTTCTAATTCCAGCAGAATGGTTCACTCGATTTAAGGGATTATTGCGATTTGCCAATTTGAAAAACGATAAATTAAAATTGGCAAAAAGCCAGTATACGCTACTGGAAGAGTTGGGGATTGATGTAGGTGGCGCTTTAGAAAAAGATTTTACAGAAATTGATTATCAACCTTCTAAAAACTTAAAAGCAACTTTACGTCCTTATCAGTTGGATGGCGTAAAATGGATGGTCGGGCATTACCAAAATGACCTAGGCGCTTGTTTGGCGGATGATATGGGACTAGGAAAAACGTTGCAAACCATCGCCGTTTTACTATACGCTAAAGAACAAAAAATAAATAAACCAACCAGCAACCAGCAACCAGCAACTCGCAACCAGCTTGACCTTTTCCAAACTGCTACCTATCCGAACGATATTTACCAACCGCTCACTTCCATCATTCTCCTACCCGCTTCTTTAGTTTTTAACTGGGAACGAGAAATCAAAAAATTTGCGCCTAGTTTGATGGTCTATAAACACATTGGCCCAAAACGACATAAATCCGAAAAATTGGTACGTAGTTTTGATGTAATTTTAACGACTTATCAAACAGCTTTGCGAGATATAGAGGTATTAAAAACGATTGAATTCGAGTACATTATTTTAGATGAAAGTCAACAAATAAAAAATAAAGATTCTAAGATTTTTAAGGCAACGAATCAATTACAGGGGCAACACAAAATTTCTTTGTCTGGTACGCCGATTGAAAACTCCTTGTCTGACCTTTGGTCGCAAATGGAGTTTATCAATCCTGATTTATTAGGAGGCTTTCGCTTTTTCAAAGAAGAATTTATTAAACCCATTGAGAAACTGCAAGACGAGGATAAAAAGGAGTTATTGCAAAAAATGATTCAACCTTATTTGTTGCGTCGAACGAAAGAAGCGGTCGCCAAAGATTTGCCTGAATTAACGACCAAAGTGTTTTATAGTACGATGACGCCTGAGCAGAAAAAACGTTACGAAAAAGAAAAGTCTGCTGCTCGAAATTTCCTCTTAGATAATTTTGATGGCGAAGACGGCAAGTACCAATTTAAGGTTTTAAGTTCCTTAACAAAATTGCGCCAATTAGCGAATCATCCTGTGCTAACACACCCAGGTTACCAAAGTGAATCAGGAAAATTTAACGATGTCCTTGAACACTTAGCAGTCATTCAGAAAGGTGGGCATAAAACCTTATTATTCTCTTCTTTTGTCAAACATTTGGATTTATTTAAACATCATTTTGAAAAAAATAAACAAGGTTTTTCTCGCTTAACAGGGGAATTAACGCAGAAAGCCCGAAAGCAACAAATTGACCAATTTGAAAATAATGCAGCCATTCAATCTTTCCTCATTTCCATCAAAGCAGGTGGCACAGGGTTAAATTTAACAGCAGCCGATTATGTCTTTATTCTAGACCCTTGGTGGAACCCTTCGATTGAAAGACAGGCGATTGCTAGAGCACATCGAATTGGGCAAACTAAGCGTGTTTTTGCTATTAAATTTATTACGAAAGATAGCATTGAAGAAAAGATTTTAAAATTACAAGAACGTAAATCTAAACTAGCAGAAGACATTATTGAAGGGAAAAGTGGAATGTCTTTTTCTAAGGATGATGTGCAATTTTTATTGAGTTAAGTAGTGTGACAAAACAATCGAATAACTTTTAGTTATTCCTAGATTGCTGGTTAGGATTTGTAATCCGATACCTTTATTTGCTCGCCTCTGGCGAGATTAAAGCAATTGTTTTTCAAGATTAAATTATTCACACTTGCCAGAGGCAAGGAAAATAAAGGTGTCGGACTAAAAGTCCTAACCAGCGCCAATTTTATGAAATTATTCCCTACCTTCACCATAATTCTTGATTCAACACAAAACGATGCAAAAACGAACCATTAACCTATTTGCTTACTTAATTTGCTTCTTGTTCCTCGCCTGTAGTGAAGAAAAAAGTACCACCACAGAACCAACTACTCCTAAAGCGACAACTAAATCTACTACCGAGCGAACGGCGACCTACAGCGAAAC
>CALFWI010000031.1 GCA_937928615.1 uncultured Saprospiraceae bacterium
CAAATTCTATAAAACCAAGAACCCATCGCTAAAATAAATAAGCGCAAGGCCCATTCGTTATGTGTTGGAATGTCTTTTTGTCGAGCAAATTGGATGGTTTGATAAGTGGCAATTAATAGAAATAGGCCATAGAGAGAAAAAGCCATATTCATGGGTGTGCCGCCCGTTGTCCCATGAATGCCTACATAAACAAAGCCGCCAATACTAGTCAAAACAGCAGCCACCGTAAAAATATAGCCAATGATTCGATGCGCTTTTAGCCATTTTCTAGACCAGCCCATTAATAATTGCAAAGGTGCTAATGCTGTAATCATTGCGCCAAAAATCATGTGGGTAGAAATGGAAATATTAGAAAAAGGGCGACTGGCTTCAAAGACTCGATTAACCGTATGTCCGTCTGCTTGTACGCCTAAAATGGCATAGACTAACGTAATGCCGATAAAGGGAATGCCTAAAATGCCAGTTAGGCTGACAAAACTGTATTTGGTGATTTTACTTCGATTTTGGTTGGTAGGCATATTGTTTTAGTAGTCGTTGAGATAATGGTATAGCAAAAAATGGGTTTGTACTTTATGTTGTACAAACCCATTAGGGGAAGCAATAAAGTGTAACGCTATTTATTCTTCAAAAATAGCGGATACATCCATCTGAAAACCTTTAATGATAGTAGATTTAATGGTATCTTTTTGCTTATATTTCTTATCAGTAATAAGTGTGGACTTATTTCTTTTAAAAACTTCTACTGTGTCTGTATCTGGGTCAATTACCCAATATTCTAACACACCTTTTTTACCATATAAGGCTTTCTTCTCTCCAAAATCTTTATCTCTTGTTCCATAAGAAAGTATTTCTACTAAAAAATCAGGAGCACCTTCTACAAATTTCTTTAAGATACTTTTTCTGTTATTCGATACAAAAATAATATCTGGTTGGACTATATTTTTTTTTCCAAAGTGGACATCCATTGGTGCTGCTAAAACTTGTCCTAATTTATTTTTCTTCACATGAAAATGTAAAGCAGCAGATAAATTCATGGAAACTATTTGGTGTTTTCTAAATGGAGAGGGCATGTAGTGTAGTTTTCCGTTTAGTAATTCATAAGGTGCGTTTTCTGGTAAAGCCATATAATCTTCTACCGTGAAATCTTTCCTGTCTTCATCAATAGTGGTCATTACTATATTACCATCTTTTTCAAAAATAATTTGACCTGCAATAACCAAATAATTTCTAGCTTCTAGGAGTTTGCTAAAATCAACTTGTTGAATGGTACTAAATAAATTTAAAAAAGGAAGACTAGGCATATATTGATATGTTTTAGTACCAAAAATACACTTTTTTGCCTTAAAAAATATTTAAGCTTGGTAAAATTTAAAGGACTACTTAGAAAATTATCTAAATACTAAACCAACCGCTTCATCAACCCCTCCCGATAACTACTACCAATGGGCAATTTCTGCCCAGTAATTTCCACCTCCTGTTGATTATAAGATTCGATATAAGCCAAGGCAATCGCAAAAGAACGGTGTATCCGAATAAAATGACTCTCTGGGATTTGCTTCATAAAAGAACCAATATTTCCTTTGACGACTAAGCGGTCTTTTTTCGTGTGAATTCGCACATAATCTTTCAAACTTTCGATGTATAAAATATCGTTTAAAATGACTTTATGGTGGGTGCGATTGACATTCACAAATAGATGGTCTGCTTGATTGGTAGGCAGTGGAGGTGTTTGGATGATTGGGGTAATAATTCGATTTCTGTATCTGTCTATGGCTTTCAGAAATCGGTTAAAAGCAATCGGTTTTAATAAATAGTCGATGATGTCTAAATCGTAGCCATCCAAGGCATATTCTCGATAGGCGGTGGTGAGAATAATCGCAGGTGGATTTTTCAGGGTTTTTATAAAGTCAATTCCGTTTAAGACAGGCATGCGGATGTCCAGAAATAAGAGGTCTATTTCTTTATCTTTTAGCATATCAAATGCCTTAATCGCACTATAACTTGTACCAACGACCTCCAATTGGTCAATCATACTTGCGTATTTTTCTAATAGCGCAATAGCAGGTGGTTCATCATCGACCAGTAAACATTTGATGGTTGTCATGCGAATGGTTGAATGGTTAAGGAAATAGTAAAAGTGGTTGCTTCATCTGCTATGGTCAATTCGTGATTCGTTGGATAAACGAGATTCAATTGCCGTTTGATATTTGATAAACCGATTCCTTCTTTATAAGCATCATTGAGTTCCCCCTGGTGATTGCTTTTGGTATTCCATACTTTGCAAATAATAGCCTCGTTTTTTTCCTGAATGTCAACGGTGATTTTTGGATTGTCAATGTCGCCACTAGCTCCATGTTTAAAAGCATTTTCTACCAAAGACAATAACAATAATGGAGAAACAGGAACAGACTTATTGCCTGCTGTGGAATAATGGATTTCGAGTCGGTCACCATATCGAATCTTTTCCAAGTTAATAAAATTTTCAATGGCGGTTATTTCTTCTGAAAGCGGTACGGATGCTTGTTGACTTTTATATAATACATAATCCAAGATACCTGATAAACCCAAAATGATTTCAGGTGCTTTGGGCGAACCAGTTACCACAAAAGAATATAGATTATTTAAGGTATTGAATAAAAAATGAGGATTGAGTTGGGCTTTTAAGAATTTTAATTCGGTCGTTAATTTCTCCTTTTCTAACTGATGTATTCTTTCTTGTTCTGCCTTTCGTTCATAATGAGATTCCCAAGCGAAAAGCGCCATCGCAGGGGAGTAAAACTGAACAGTTTGCGTCAAATAATCAACTAGTGACATAAATTGAAAACGTCCTTTTAAGCCTCTTAGTTCATCTATCCATAATACGCCTGCGGTTCGCCAAATTGTATAGAACAGGATGGATACTCCTAACAGACTTAAGACAAATAAAACGAATTTACCTCGACTATATAAATAGGGTAGTTGAAGGTGCTTCAAGAGATAATAAGCACTCATATATATCGCTAAGTTCAGTAGATTAATCACTAGATATACAGAGAAAAAGACATAAGAAGACTTCATGAAAGTCCAAAGGATATAGATGGTTATCCAAAATAAGATATGTCTTTGATATACTTGCATTCGGTAAAAATACAGCAAACTTGTAAAAAACGGTGTAATTGTATAAGAACAAAGGGTAAGTGTCTATAAATACCGTAAAATCCCTGCTTTATATAGGTTATAAAATCTTCTTAGACGAAAGAGGTTGGTTGGTATACTATTCCTAAAAGTTAGTTTCTATGCGCCTATCTTGCAATCATTAATTCATACTACAAACTTAAAATTATGAAAAGGTATTTTGTTTTAATGTTCGTTTTATTAGGCCTACAAACAATAAATGCGCAAACAGATACAGAATTGATTACGGCTACACTAACAGATTATATAGCACCTTCATAGTAATCAACTGACTAATGCTACAGGTAAAGCTAAGTAGAATTTAGTCCCTACATTGATAGTTGAAGTTGCCC
>CALFWI010000032.1 GCA_937928615.1 uncultured Saprospiraceae bacterium
ATTCAAACTTGGATTGGCTTGAATTTCAGATACCGGAATCCAAATATATTCGTGCTTACCAGTTTGGAAAGTACCACCAGATAGAGATTTTGGGTGGTCGCCATGTAATGACGTAGCGCCCATATAATCATCCGCTAAGCCCCATCTTACTAAATCGTAAAAACGGTGGCTTTCGCCAGATAATTCCAATACTCTTTCATCAATAATCGCTTGTCTCATATCTGCTTGAGACAAACCAGTTTTTGGTTCAATATTGACTCTTTCTCTTACTTGATTCAAGAAACCTTCTGCCTCCGCAGTTTTTCCTTGCTCATTCAACGCTTCTGCCATCATTAATAAAACATCTGCATATCGAATCAATCGCCAGTTATTACCAACATTTGTCCCTAAGAAATCTACATCTGCTCTTACGCCAATATCCATTCCCGCATACTTTCTAGAGTAGATTGCTTCCATTCCTTCAGAAGCAGCCAATTCTAATTCCGCCGCAAAATCTTCTACGAATGGCACTCCACCGTAACCAGTTGCCCCTTCGTAGTCATACGCCAAAGTTGCATTTCTACGAATATCATCGCCGTTTGCCTCGAATAAATCTTTTACCCAAGTGTTCACATAATGAGATTGGTCAGGAGATTTAGCTGGTGGTGCATAATCAATATGGAAATTCCCCATATTTCCAGTTCCTGGAATATCTACCCCCCAAGCGAAGGCCGCTTGTCCAACGAATTGGATTTCATAAACAGATTCTTCGTTATTTTCGTTGCCTTCTGTGAAGTTTTCTAGGTATCTATCCGCAGGCAATAAAGAATATCTTCCGCTATTAGCTACTGCTCGGAAAGCCGCTTCCGCATCTGCCCATTTACCTTGGTATAATTGTGCTTTTCCTAAAAATGCTTGCGCAGAACCACTAGTTGGGCGACCAACATTTACGCCTTCCCAGCTTGCTGGTAAATTTCCTGCCGCTGCTGCAAAATCTGCCTCAATTTGTGCCCAAACCTCTACTTTAGATGCTTGAGATGGGAAAAATTCTTCGTTAGATTCTGCTACTTTGGTAATTAATGGAATGTTTCCATAATTGACTAGTTGGTAGAATAAAGCCATTCCTCTCATAAATTGCGCCTGACCAATTAAGCCACCTCTTTGTATTGCATCTGGTACATTCGTTTGATTGGTATTTTCTAGAACAGAATTCGCTCTAAAAATGGTCTTAAAAGGTTCTTGCCAAATTTCTGTAGACCATCTAGCCGCACCTGCTTCCCCTTGAAAAGTAGACATTGCTGTATTCGGTCCAAACGGACGAACATTAAAAATATCAGACCGCAACATAGCGCCTGTATGAATGATTCGCCCCCAAAAGAAGGTATTCGTAATTGGGTGATACATCCCATTGACCGCTAATTGCACATCATCCGCATCTGCCCAGAAATTACCCGTAGAAACAGTATTCGTGTTGACTTGGTCCAAAAAGCCGTCAGAACAACTCATTGGAACTAATGCAAAAGCCAACAGCGTTACAAAAATGTATTTAGAATAATACTTTTTCATAATGTTATTTTTTTAATGATGAATGATGAACGATGAATGATGCCTGTCTACCGACAGGTAGAAATTTGATACTGCCTCTATTTTCAAAATTAAACAGCTTAAAATAATGATTATTGCCTTAATATATTATGAGCTATTTCTCCTTGAATTTTACTGACAGACAAATTCATCTTTCATCATTGATCATTCATCGTTATTTAACTATTTTAGTGATTGATTTTATAATCGTTATGTAACACAACTCTCTGAGTTATGAATATATAACACAACTCAGAGAGTTGTGTTACCCCTTCATTAGAATCCTAATTGTACCCCTAAGATAAAGCTTCTTGTATTTGGATAAGCTCTAACATCCAATCCTCTACCTAAAAGTGGGTTAACACTAGAAGGTACACCGAAGAAAGCAGAGTTAGCGGCACGTCCACCATTCGCAGAAGAAATATCAGGATTGTATCCCGTATAACCTGTAAAAGTGAATAAATTTTGTGCGGTTAAAGAGATTCTTAAATCACTTAACCAAGATACAGACCCCGTATTTACCGTATAACCTAATTCAACCGTACGCAATCTAAAGTAAGAGCCGTCCTCGATAAAGAAAGAAGAAGGCGCACCGTTTTGTGCAGCATCCGTAGTGGTTGTTCTTGGAATGTCCGTGTTCCTATTATTTGGCGTCCAAGCATTTTTGATGTCCGTTAATTTATTATCATCCGCCCAGAAAACATTATAGTATTTCGTCACATTATAGATTTCATTTCCCTGAGAACCTTGGAAGAATAAACCAAAATCAAGATTAGAAATACTACCTGTAAAGTTCAAACCATAAATAAAGTCTGGTGTTGGATCTCCCAAGTTAGTTTGATCATCACCATTGATTTGGCCGTCTCCATTAATGTCTCTTCGAATTAAATCTCCTGGTTGAATAACCGCTCTTCTTGCTGGATCATTCGCTGTATTAGGATCACTATCAATTGCTGCTTGGTCTGCATAGACGCCAATGGTCTCAAACCCCCAGTAAATCCCTGGTGCTTCTCCTTCAATGAATCGGTTACCTCTTACGCCATCCTCCGTGATGGTTGGTCCAACAACTGGATTTGGTAAAGACACAATCGTGCTGTTGAAAGTAGATAAGTTAAAGCCTAAATCCCATTTGAAATTTCCAGTTTTGCTACCGTGGTAAACCCCTTCAAATTCAAATCCTTTATTGTTGATTTCTCCAACATTTTGGATAACTGGCTGACTGAAACCAACACTTGATGGAAGGTTCACGCCAACTAATACATCCTCTACATCTTTATTATAGAATTCTGCGGATAAAGTCATCTTATCATCCCATAAACCCATGTCAAAACCAATATTGAATGTCTTCGCTGTTTCCCATTTCAAATCTTCTAAAGCCAAAGAAGTTTGGGCATAGCCATTCACAACTTGGTCATTCACAGAAGTTGGAGAAGTTAAGTTAAAAACAGATTGGTAGGCATAATCAGGAATATTTTGAGAACCTAATTCTCCATATCCTGCTCTTAATTTGAAAGTTGTAATCGCGTTGCTGCCCCAGAAAGGTTCGTTACTTACTTTCCAACCGAAAGAAGCAGATGGGAAGTACCCTACACGGAAATCTCTAGCAAACTTAGAAGATTCATCTCTTCTCATCGTTGCAGAAAACAAATATTTGTTATCGTGTGAATAATTCACCCGACCAAAAGCAGAAAATAGCGTACTTACATTATTTACACCGATTAATGCTTGTACGCCTGCTGGATTCGCCGCACCAATTACCTGAATCGAATTCGTTGGTAAACCTTGTACATAGACGCCAGAAGAACGGAAATCAATTTGTTGTCCAGTTAAACCAACAACGACATCTAATCGACCACTTCCGACATCTTTGCCATAACTTAAAGTAGGCTCAATTAAAGTCAACAACGTTTCTGAATTAATCTCCGTTAAATCATTATCTTGATTGACATTGTCTACTGCATCAGAAGTACTCATGAAGAAAGTAGGTCTGAACGAGAAATTCCGAACATTTCTTTTATCAACCCCTAAATTCACTTTTGCTGTCAGTCCATCCGCTATTTCATAAGAGAAATTCATGTTTCCAAAAATAGCGCCTGTGTTTTCAAAGTTGTCTTCTAAAGAAGCTAGACCAAATTTATTCAAGCCTGCAAAGTTATGCTTCTCGAAGCTTGGTGCTTCAAATCCACCATCGTTTTCAGGTACATTTTGTCTTAAAATTGGAGCAGAAGAAGAACCATCTCTACCAAACCAATTATTTCTTTCTAATTCAGACTGCACCACACTTAAAGACTGCTGTACTTTGAAACGCCCTAAAGTAAATTCACTATTTGCTCGGAAATTATATCTTTCAAAGCCAGAACTAATTAAAATACCATCTTGGTTGTAATAGTTTCCAGAAATGAAATATCTAGAATTTTCACCACCACCAGAAACAGAAATACCGTAATCGTGAATAGCACCGCTATTCAAAGAAAGGTCTTGCCAATCGGTGCTAATGCCTTCATCCGCTAAAACGAAACCAGTCCCATCATTGACTTCTCTTTGGTTTCGATAAGTCACAAACTCAGAACCATTCAAGAAATCCAATGTCTTACTAGCATTTTCTGTACCAGTTCTTAAATCTAAAGAGACCTTTGGCGCACCTGACTTACCTCTTTTAGTAGAGATAATCACTACCCCATTTGCCGCCCGAGAACCATAAATAGCCGCAGCAGAAGCATCTTTTAAAACTTCAATTCTGTCAATATCCTTTGGATTCACCAAATTCATATTGTCTGCGAAAGTTCCATCAATGACGTATAATGGGAAAGAGTTCGTCAAAGAACTGACGCCACGTACAAAAACATTGGCATCACCACCTGGTTGACCACCATTATTTTCTACTTGGACTCCAGCAATTTTTCCTTGTAGGGCAGAAGTAGGATTACCCGCCACAATAGCAGCAATCTCGCCACCATCTAAAGAAGCAACTGAGCCCGTCAAGTCACTTTTTTTCTGAACCCCATAACCAACAACGACTACCTCATCTAAGATTTCCGTATCCGTAGCCAAGACTACATCAATAGTTGTCTGGTTACCGACAACTATTTCTTGGTCCGTGTAACCCGTATAGCTAAAAACTAAAGTAGCTTCTGCTGGTGCAGTCATTTCATAGCTACCATTAAAATCAGTAATTGTACCAGTAGAAGTACCCTTGATAAGAATGTTTACCCCAATCAATGGTTCACCATCAGTATCCGAGACCGTACCTGAAATTTGAGCCGATAAATTAAGGGTAAAAAGGAAGAGGAAAGCTGGTATTAGAGGAAATACCTTGGCGAATACGCCTTTCTGCCTACTCCAATGCGGCAGCATTTGAGAGTTAACTAGTTTCATTGTAAATTTGTGTTTTAATTACGTTACATGATAAACAGTCGTTGTCTTGCAGGACTTCGGCTGTTTTTATTTCATACAAAAAATAAATGAAATTTCAAGCTCAAATTTTTTCTACTTATAAGGGTTTAGTCATTAAGCTTAACTAAAATTTATTGATAGAACTATTCAAGGTTGACTTTACTATTAAAAACTATTAGCAAGCATCTGGCAAAATCGTTTTCAAAAAATGAATCCATCCATTTAAAGTTGGTTCATTTGATTAGCCTAATTTTTACTAAAGAGAATTTCGTTGTATAATTTTAGTTGGTATTATTGTTTGTACTGGTTTTCGTTCTAAGACAAATTGCGCCGCCTGATGCGCCATCCGTATAAAATCTGTTGAAAAAGTCGTAATTCCTCCGCAAATAATCTCTTTTACAGGGCCATCATTATTAGAAAAAACGCCAATTTCTTCACCTAATTTCCATGCTTTTGCTTTACAATCCTTTAAGATTTTCCACAAATCGCCATCTCCTATCGTAAAATAAACCGTTCCTTCCTTTAACATACCTAGTTGATAGCTTTCTTGAATACTTCCATTTAAATTAAAATCTTGAATGAACTTTTTGAAAGCTTCCATTACTTCAATAGGATAATCAGAATTTGGTTTAAAAAAGAGAATCATTTCTTTATACTGCCTAATTTTCTCCACTAAAACGGTTAAAGCGGTATAGGTAGAATTTTCAAATTCCTGAGTTACATGGGAGAAATTATTATTAATTTTTTCATATCTATCGACCAATAGTATTTTATTCGTAGGAAAATCCGCTAACAACGCTTTCGTTCTTTTATGCGGAATAGGCGCGATTACGTAAGTACTGTATTGCCCTTTAATATTTCCAAGAATGGTTTCAAAAACATCAATATTACTGTGGTGAAAAAAAACGTCTACCTGTATATTTTCACCCAGAGTATCTCTAAAAGTATTATAAAATACCTCTTGAAAAGGATGAAAAGCATACATCAGTAAAGCTACTTTGGCTATCTGAACGGTATCTTCGTTCACTATATAGTAGCCCATTCTTTTCCTTGATTCCACTAATCCCCTACTCTTTAATTCTTTATAAGCCTTCACAATTGTTTCAGAAGCGAAGCCTAATTCTTTAGACATAATTTTAACAGACGGCAAGACACTTCCCTGCACTAGTATTTTATCATCAATAGAATTCAAAATTCCATTAATGAGTTGCTCATGTTTAGACAATAAAATGGCTGTTTCTAATTCTTTTATTTTGCCAAATACGGTAGCCATTAAGAAATAATTTTCGATTTTTTAAAGTTGGAAATTTTACACCATTCACTTGTACTAGTTTACGCTAGTCTGTACTACTCTATACTAGTATTGTGCAAATTTAGTAAAACCTTTGAAAAAAAATAGTGTATTAGAAAAAAAAATATTTCTTTTGACAATTTTCTGTTCTTTTTGCTTAATTCAGAATAATATTTGGTGAATTTCTAGTTAAAATTTTAAACGAAAAGTAATTAATCAAATTAAAAAATGATATTCCTAAATATTTTTAACACTTAAAATCTTTCCATTCTCCATAATCATCCTAGTTTATCTCCCATCATTGTAGCTAAAAGCAAACAAAAAGCGCCTCTAAAACCAATGGTTTTAGAGGCGCTCTAATATTCTTTCCTAATTTTAGGAATTTCTTTTAACTTGGAATTAAGCGGTAACTGCCGAACCTACAGGAGTAAACCAACCATAAGTATCTTCAATAGAACCATCTCTCAAACCATCAATTTCTCGCTTCAACATATTCCCAATCTCTCTTTCCGCAACTGGTGGCAGCGTCATCTTCAATTCATTATGCGTTAGTGAAGCTACATGAGAAACAACTGCTGCTGTTCCTGCACCAAAAATTTCTTTTAAGTTTCCGTCTAAATGAGCTTCGACAATTTCGTCAATATAAATATCTCTTTCCTCCGTTTTGATACCTTTTTTAGCTAGAATTTCGAAGAAGCATTTCCGAGTAATTCCTTTTAAAATAGCACCTGACATAGCAGGCGTAACCACCGTATCCCCAATGACAAAAAATAGATTCATCGTACCTACCTCTTGCACTTTTTTAAATTCTGGACTTTCCATCCAAATCACTTGGTCATAGCCCGCTTCCTTCGCTAGTTTTGCAGGCAATAAAGAAGCCGCATAATTTCCACCTGCTTTTGCCTCTCCAGTTCCTCCGTTAACGGCTCTTACAAAAGTTTGCTCTGTTACCAAATCAACTGCTTTGTCATAATAACTACCAACAGGACAAGTAAAAATCACAAATTTATAAGTCTCAGAAGGGCGAACCCCAATAAATTCATCCGTTGCGTACATATATGGACGAACATATAAAGAAGTCCCAGGAATAGAAGGAATCCATTCACTATCTAATTCAATCAACTCATGCAAAGCTTGTAAGAACAATGCCTCTGGTACATGTGGCATACACATTCTATCAGCAGAAGTATTTAATCTTTGGGAATGCAATTCAGGTCGCATTAACAAAGGAACACCATCCTTGTTTTTAGAAGCTTTCATACCTTCAAAAATCGTTTGCGAATAATGCAACGTCATATTTGCAGGATGCATTTCAAAAGGCCCAAAAGGCACAATGCGTAAATCCGTCCATTCGCCATCCTTATAATCGGCAATGAACATGTGGTCAGAAAATACCTTACCAAAAGGAATATTATTAAAATCCAATTGTGGTAATCTGGATTGAGTGGTTTTAGTTAAGTTAATTTCAAATTTCATCAGCGTCAGCTTTAAAAGGTTCGGGTAAATTGAAAAAGTAAAATTACAAATTCAAAATGTAAAAGTATGGATTAGTAAATTTATAGGGGCTTAAAAGCCATCTGAAACCAACAAATTAGTAACAATTTTCAACCTCGACCTCAAATTCCCACCAAAAGTGGTTTAAATTTAAAATAGAAACGGTACTTGAAATTGACCTTTATTTAGTTTCTGAGTATAAATATACAGCAAAGTTTTTAATTAATTGAGAACTTAGCCAATTAAATTAATTATTTAACCAATAAATTTTAATTTAGGGGCCAATTCAGCTATTTATCGCCAATTTCAAAGAAAGTTTCTTTTAAAAAGAGTTCCTTATTTTTTTCTTTGGTATTAGTCCTTAATTTTAGTCTTTTATTCAAGCAATCAAATTTTTAATAAAATAATTCAAACCCACACTATTTTGTCAAATTCCTTTTTAGACTTTAAAATAATAGCCATAAAAGACACTAAAACTATCATTGACCAATGTAGTGGAAACGCTCAAAACGGTATTTTTATTTGCTATTCAACGACTGACGAATCTATGGTTGATTTCTTAGCAAAAATCTTATCCGCAGTAAAATTAGATTTAAAAAAGGACGTATTGGTCTTATCAAAAACGATGGATAATCACTTTAGTTTCAGTGGATTTGCTAAGGAAGTAGGCATTCAAAAGGCTATTTTTTTTGGAACAACTCCTCAAACCATTGGCTTGCAAATAAATTGTCCAAAGTATAAACCCTTCGTTCTGAATGATTGCTTGTTTCTATTTGGGGATGAGTTGACGACTATTTCCGCTAATCAACCACTCAAGAAGTTGCTTTGGAATGCGTTGAAGGAGGTTTTTGCTTAACTTCTCTGATGTTTTTTTCGCCACGGAGGAACGGAGTTCATAGAGAGGACGGAGTTTTTTTGTCCTTATAGCTTCGTTTTTATAATAAGAAAATACCATCATAAATAACTGGTAGAAAAGTAAAGCGTTTATGAATATAGGCTTATTCAAAAAAAAGGAAAAGATAAGGCTGCTACCCTCAGAAATGTATTCATTGATTTTCAAGGTTGTACGAATGCGTCATTTATCATTCATCATTCATCGTTATCCCAAATTCATTCCTTTCCTCATTTTTTGTATTTCCTTTTTTACAGCTTCAATAGCTTTTAGCCAAAATGCTTTTTCTACCGCCGCTGGTGCAAGAGGCATCGGGATGGGCAATGCCAATTTAACGCTAAAGGATGTTCATAGTGGTTTTAATAATCCAGCGGGTTTAGCTTATTTAGATGGATTTTCAGGGGCAGCTTTTGTAGAAAATCGTTTTTTATTACAAGAATTGCAATTAGCTGCCATTAGTGTTGCCCAATCAACCAACTCTGGAACGATAGGTATGACTTTACAATATTTTGGCTTTGAGGAGTATAATGAACAGAAAATTGGCTTGAATTATAGTCGACAATTATTTGATAAGTTGTCTATTGGCGCTCAATTTGATTTTTTAAGTACAAGAGTCAAAGAGTATGGCAATGCTTCAGCTATTACTTTTGAAGTCGGTTTACAATATGAAATTTTAGATAAGTTGACTGCTGGAATTCATGTTTTCAATCCTATTCGGGCGACTATAGGTACAGAAAATTTACCTTCTATTATTCAAATTGGCATAACCTATCAAGTTGCCGATTATTTAACGATTAGTAGCGCTATTGAAAAAGACACCGCCCTACCCTATAATGCAAAGTTTGGTTTAGAATATCAGGTGGCCGATAACATTCAATTACGAGCAGGTATGAATAGCAATCCTAATCGATTTAGTTTTGGCGTTGGATACTTAGTCAATCAATTACAATTAAATGTGGCGGCTACTTACCATGATGTTTTGGGTTTTAGTCCTGCTGTAGGTTTTCGGTTTACCCCAAAAAAGAAGGCGACTCTAAATTAGAATCACCTTCTTTTGTATAGTGAAACTTCAGTTCCACTAAATTAACAGGAAAGGGAAGTTCCCTTATATTTTACCAAAAAACAACCAAGATATAAGCTATCAACGCTACTAAAAAGACCATATGCGTCCGATAATCTTGATACCAAGGTTTGTCTTCCATTCCTTGTCCAAGTAAAGCGGTCTTAAATACGTATTTATCTATTTCTGCTGGGTCTGGTGCAGGCGTCATTAAACTAACGCCAACAAAAATGATGGTACTAATCAATAGCATCACCCCAACATTCATGGTATAATGGAAATCCAATGGATTGTAAACTGTCACAAAAATACTAATCGCAGTTCCCAACATTAAGGTCCAAAAAGCACCATCTCCGTTCCCTCTTTTAAAGAAGACCCCCACTAAGAAAATAATAGCAATTGGCGGTACAACAATTGAGAACATCAATTGTAAATAATCCCATAATCCAGTGAAATGCTGAATTTGTGGCGCCCAAGAAGCTGCAATAACCATTAAAGCAACCGTCGTATATCGACCATATCTAGCAATGTCTGTATCCGTTAAATCAGGTTTATTGGGTTTGATAAAATCAATGACTACCAAAGTTGAAGAAGAATTCAAGGCAGAATCCACACTCGATAAAATGGCCGAAATCAACCCTGCTAAAACCAGTCCTGTTAAACCAACAGGTAAAACATTCTTCACTAAATAAGGAAAAACAGCATCTCCGTTTTCAATGCCAGGATATAAAGCCAATGCCATTGCCCCCGG
>CALFWI010000033.1 GCA_937928615.1 uncultured Saprospiraceae bacterium
CCATAAAACAATATAGCCATTTGGGCATATAACTTGAGCTGCTCAATCTTTTAAAAATGTTCAAATCTTAACCTGTTAAAGTATAACAATTATTTTTTTTGCTCGAAAAAATAACCTCCTCTTTCTTCCAATCACTTCTTATTCTACCCGAAAACTAGTCTTTCCTAACAATCCACTTTTAGCATAGACTTCTACTTTATGGTAACCCGCTTCTAAGCGTTCTAATACATCAAATCTAAAAATAACTCGTTGTTGGTTTTCTAAGACTACTTTCTTCGTTTTTATCACCCTTTTTTCCTGCAAAAGTCCCTTAATTCTCACCTTTACTGTAGGTGCATTCTTATCTAATAACTTCTTTTTAGTATCTTTAATGACTAAATATAATTCTTGTTCGCCAAGTTGTTCTTTTGGGACATTCTGCAAATCGAAACTTACGACAACTCGCCTTACTCTTTTAGCCTTCGCCGTTATTTTACCGCTCCTCATTTCCGTTTCTGTTCTAAAAGAGGTCGCTCTTAAAGTTTTTCTATTAATGCTTTTTGGTCGCTGATTTGATTTTACCTTGATTGCTTTAACGACTCTTTCTCTTGCCGCTTCTTCTCGCTTTTCCTTGACCATTGCAAATTCTCTCTGCAAGGCTTTAAAAGCTACAGCCTGATCTTCGGAAGCATACATGATTTTTTTAAATACTGCTCGGTCAATTCCTGCTTGATCTAATAAGGTATTATTCGCTTTTTCAGTCGCTTGAATGGTCGTTTCTAAGGTAGATTTTGCCTTTACTAAACGGTGAATGCTTTCTTTTAAAGACTGGATAGCCGTTGCCGATTCCATTCTAAATTGCTGGAACTCATTATTAGTACTCGTTAATTTTCGTTTGGATTTACGCAATAACCTTTCTAAGCATTCCTTTTCTTTGGATACTTGACCATACATACTCATCAAGGTGTCTACTTCTTCCTTCAAATCATTTTTCAATTCATCTAAAGCAGAAATTTGTTGAGCTAAAACTTGGTTTTCTTGATAAACTTGATGCTTTTCTTCGGTAAGTGTAAATCCCCAATTGAGTAGTAAAAATACGGCGATTCCCAGTCCTAAGGTTAGGACAAATAAGATGTCTAGTTTTCTCATTGTTGTGTAGTGTGTTTGCTGTGATTGTAAAAATTTATCGCTTAATTGGAGGGAAATTAAGAAAAAGGGAGGTTGTTTTTGTTTTATTGTAGAATAAAGATAGTGAAATAAAATTTAATTTCAAATTTTCTAGGGTACTCCCTGCTTTGCTTTCGGTAAAGATTGAGTGTATTGTGCTATTTTCAAGCGAATCCTTTACCTTTGCTCATCGACTAATTTAACTTATTAAAAAGTCCGTTTTTTCCTATTTTGGCACTATGATAAAAAGTGTGGATAGCGAAAAATCTGTGACAACTCAGGAGCGTTGTATTACGGTTTATTAATGTAAAAGTAATACGACGCTCCTGAGTCGTCAATTTTTAATTCCCCATAGTTTTCACCGTCGTACCACTATTTTAAAATAATCTATATCTATAATCATGAAAAATAATCCACAGGAATTTAAGGCAATTGCGGATGTTGTGGTCGAGAAATTAAAAGATTATTTAACGGAGAGTCAGGCTGGTAAGGGAAAGGTTTTGGTACAAAAACCTATTACCGAATTAGCAGAATTGATGCACTTAGAAAAATGGATTAAAACGGGTGGTTTTACGCCTCAAGCAGCTAGTGATTTTCTAGACACCTACCTGCCTAATACGCAACACCTACATCATCCTAATTACATAGGTCATCAGGTGGCGGTGCCTCACGTCGCTGCTGGAATGGCAGATTTTATTCATGGAGTCATTAATAGTCCTGCTTCTATTTACGAAATGAGTCCTTCTGCTATAGCTATCGAAATGGTGGTGGTGAATTGGATGTTGTCTAAAGTAGGCTGGTTTAAAGGAGACACTTTGGCAAATGGACAGCCAATATCAGGAAATGGTGGTGGTATCCTAACCCATGGAGGTTCTGCGGCTAATCTGACCGCTTTGTTAGCTGCTAGAGCTGCTATCGCCCCTGAATCATGGGTAGATGGTACACCTAATGATTTGGTCGTTTTAGGTTCAGAGGTGGCGCATTATTCTGTTGCAAGAGCTATTTCTATTATGGGCATGGGTAAAAAATCCATGTTGCCCGTAGCGGTCAATGATTGGGAAGTTTTAAAACCTGAAGCTTTACGCCTTGTTTATGAAAGCGCCAAGAATGAAGGAAAAAGAGTGATGGCAGTTGTCGCCAATGCTTGTGCGACTGCTACAGGTTTATATGACCCCATAGATGAGATTGGGCATTTTTGCGAAGAAAATAACTTATGGTACCATGTGGATGGTGCGCATGGAGCAAGTGCATTGGTTTCTCCCACAGAACGACATTTTTTAAAGGGGGTAAAAAGAGCTAATTCTCTGGTTTGGGATACGCATAAAATGATGCAAACTTCGACCCTTTGTGCTGCCGTTTTATTTAAGGATTACCAAACTTTAGGTACTACATTTCAACAAAAAGGCAGTTACCTTTTTCATGAAAAAGAAGAAGTTGGTCGAGACACGATTTCTTATTCTTTGGAATGCACCAAAGCAGCTATCGGTACTAAATTATTTTGGGTGCTAGCAGCAACGGGAGAAAAAGGTATGGCGCAATTCATTGATAACCTCTATCAAAAAACCCGACAGTTTCAGCAAATCATTAATGACCATGCTCATTTTAATAGCCCTTATACCCCCGAATCCAATATCCTTTGCTTTCAATACACTCCATTTGGTACAAGTAATGAATTCCAATTAGCACTGCGCAATGAAATTGTCCGTAGAGGTAATTTTTATATTACTTCATCAGAGGTAAGGGGGATTCGATATTTACGTTTAACGGTGATGAATTTATTGACTACGGAGCAGCATATTCTTGGTTTAATGCAGGAAATAATAAAGGTAGCAGCTGATTTAAAAAAGAAATAGTATTTTTTTGTAAAAAATGGTAATTTTGAAAAAAGTCAAAACACGACCAAATTTATTGAACAATAAGACCTACTATCTTGAGCGATAACCTTCTAACTATCCAAAACCTTTCCATCCATTTCTCTACTGAGAATGGTACTTTAAAAGCCGTCGATGCCAATAGTTTCACTATCAAAAGAGGAGAAACCATCGGCATCGTTGGGGAATCAGGTTCTGGCAAAAGTATTACTGCTTTATCTATTATGCAGTTATTGCCGAAGGTCGCAATGGTACCCAATGGCGCCATAAATTTTGAGGCATCTGCGGATGAGACTACCTCTCTTGACCTGACAAAATTGGATAAAGGTGAAATGCAACAAATCAGAGGCAGTAAAATTGCCATGATTTTTCAAGAACCAATGACCTCTCTGAATCCTGTCATGACTTGCGGACAGCAAGTAGTTGAAGCCATTCAGTTGCATCAAAAAATTCCCTTTCAAACAGCTAAAAAAGAAACATTAGCACTTTTTAGCCAAGTTAAACTTCCTGAGGTAGCGCGAATTTTTAATGCTTATCCGCATCAACTTTCTGGTGGACAGAAGCAACGGATTATGATTGCTATGGCGCTTTCTTGTCGCCCTACCCTATTGATTGCAGATGAGCCAACTACCGCTTTAGATGTTACTGTCCAAAAAGGTATTTTAGCGTTATTGAATGAAATAAAAACTGCTTATCAATTATCTATTCTCTTTATTTCTCACGATTTAGGGGTCATTCGAGCCATTGCTGACCAAGTATTAGTGATGAAAAAAGGAAAAATAGTGGAAGCTGGAACGGTCGATGCTATTTTCAAGCATGCCCAACATCCCTATACAAAAGGCTTATTAGCTTGTCGACCTTCCCTCAATCAGCATTTAAAAAGATTGCCTACAGTTGAAGGATTTGAAACAGGGACAATCGAAACGCCTGCCCTAGTTGATACCGCAAGTATTGCCGCTAGAAAAGAAAAAATATATACCCAAAAACCGATTCTACAAGTTAAAAATTTAGCGACTTGGTATCCTGCTAAAAAGAATTTCTGGGGCAAAACGACCAGTTTTGTCAAAGCAGTCGATGAGGTGAGTTTTGACGTTTTTAAAGGGGAAACTTTTGGTTTAGTAGGCGAATCTGGGTGTGGTAAATCAACTTTAGGCAGAACTATTTTAGGCTTAGAAAAAGCACAGGCTGGACAAGTTATTTATCATCAAAAAAACCTAATTACCGCAGATGATGCGACTTGGAAAACACTCCGCAAAAAAATGCAAATTATTTTCCAAGACCCTTATAGTGCCCTCAATCCTACGCAACCGATAGGGTTGGCAATTATGGAACCTATGCAGGTACATCGACTTTGGAAAAACGAAAAACAGTATAAGGAAAAAACGATTGATTTATTAGAAACGGTGGGTTTAAATGCCAATCAATTTATGCGTTTCCCTCATGAATTTTCTGGTGGACAACGCCAGCGAATTTGTATTGCGCGTGCCTTAGCACTGCAACCTGAATTTATTATCTGCGATGAATGTGTCTCTTCTTTGGATGTTTCTATCCAAGCACAAATTTTAAATTTATTAATGGATTTACGGGAAAAATTTGACTTAACTTATATTTTCATTTCCCATGACCTATCAGTCGTTCAATTTATTAGCGACCGAATTATGGTGATGAAGGATGGAAAGAAAATAGAGATTGGAGATGCGGATACGATTTATACAAATCCTCAGTCGGCATATACCAAGGAATTGATTGGAGCTATTCTTTGATTTCCGTATCTGCTGGATTTGGAACAACCGCATAAGAAATACCCAACAAGCCCAAAAAGGTCAATAAGCCATTCAAAATCAATAATTCAAAACCAAATTTATAACCGAATAAAAGTAGTTCAGAATTAGCGTTAATGATATAAGTCAAGATAGGCGCTGCGATACATACGGCAGGTGCAAATCGGTCTACAATTTTTCGTTCGGTAAAGAATCCAAAGGCATACAAACCTAATAATGGGCCATAAGTATAACCAGCCGCTGTAAAAATAGCAGAGATAACTGAATCATCATTAATGAACCAAAATATTAGAATAACAAAAAAGAGCAGGACAGAGAAAGCAATATGTACTTTGAAACGTGTCTTCTTCTTATCCGATTCTGATTCCTCGCTTTTTTCAAAACCTAAGAAATCTACACAGAAAGAAGTTGTCAAGGCAGTTAAGGCAGAATCCGCACTAGAATAAGCAGCGGCGATCAACCCTAATATAAAAACAATACCTATTGCTGGAGATAAATGTTGTAGTGCTATCGTTGGATATAATAAATCTTTCTTTTCTGGAATATCTATTCCTACCTGGTTCGCATAAGTGAATAACAAAACGCCTAAAGTTAAGAATAGTAAATTGGCGAAAACTAAAATAACACTAAACCAAAACATATTTTTTTGCGCCTCTCCTATATTCTTACAACTCAAATTCTTCTGCATCATATCTTGGTCCAATCCTGTCATCACTATGGCAATAGAAGCACCCGCTAAAAATTGTTTAAAGAAATTCTTAGGGTCGCTCCAACCGCCTTCAAAAAAGAATAATTGGCCATATTGACTATCACTCACTGTCGTAAAAATTTCGCCAAAGGAAAGGCTTAATTTATCACTAATCGCCCACACAGTTAGCCCTACAGCGGCTAACATACAGAAAGTTTGCAGGGTATCTGTCACCACAATGGTCTTAATTCCTCCTTGGAATGTATAGATCCAAATCAGCAAAATTGTCAACATGACTGTTCCCCAAAAAGGAATACCAAAAGCCGACATGACAAATTGTTGTAAAACAATCGCCACTAAATATAATCGAAAAGATGCTTGAATCGTTCGGGAAAGCAAGAAGAAGGCTGCCCCCGTTTTATAGGCAGATACGCCAAATCTATCTTCTAAATAAGTATAAATGGACGTCAAATTCAGCCGATAATACATCGGCATCAACACGGTAGCAATCACCACATACCCTAACAAATAGCCAAAAACCATTTGCATATAGGAGAACTGGCTAGCTTCCACCCATCCTGGTACAGAAATAAAGGTAACTCCTGATAAGGAGGCACCGACCATACCAAATGCGACTAAATACCAAGGAGATTGGCGTCCAGCAACAAAAAAGTCTGCGTTATTTGAATTCTTACCTGTGAAATAAGAGATAATCATTAACAGCACAAAATAGGCTGTAATAATCCCAATTATTAGCTCTGGTGTTAATTGATTTATCATTCTCAGTTTTAATTCCCTAAAGAATTATTGTGCTTCTTTGACAAATTATATCGTCAAAGAATTATTTTTTGGATTTTTCCCATTTTTTAAAAGGGGCGCAAATATAGTAAGTATATTTAGAAAACAAAATATCCACTCTCTTATTTAAATCTCGACAAATAAATTTGCCGAATATATATATTTAAAACAAAACAACCAACTGATTATCACATAAATATGTTTTGAGGACTTATTTATACCGCAAACAACTCATTATTGGGGCAAACTGGTTGCTGGTTGTCTACGGCCTAAATCTTCAATCATTTAAATTTATTCGGCTTAGTGCAGCATTTAGAGGTCCTACTCGAATACAATAACGCAATAATTTACAAAAATAAAAAGTCAAATTTACAATTTTACGCCAACCAGTAACCAGCCCTACCTAAAATTCAAATCTTTCGTCAAATCATTATCTCGTAATTCTTGTTTCGTTTGCGCATCTAGCACAAAACCTGTTTCAATCAAGGTATTTCTAGAAGCGAAAATACCTAAGCCACTAGATAAGTTGGTATAATTAGGAATGACTTGCGCACTGGTAATCCCCGTATTTGCCTGCCCGACATTGATGTAATTAAATAATTCTTCTCCACCAGCATCAATTCTTAAATCAATATTTTTTAAAACTCTTTGTAAAGCAGGGTCAACCGCTATATTTCCATTCAAAAATTGATAGAATTCAATCCCTTCTGGTTCTACTCGATTTGGGCCATCTACGCTTTTCACACTTTTAGCCAAAGACCACTCTAAAGATTTTAAGACTACAGAGTTCGCATCATTTGGATTAAATTCTTCGTAATTAATTATCATCGCCACATCAAATAATTTCGCGGTCTCATCTGCTGCCCAAACGATGGTCAATTCATCGTCTACTACAACTCTTAAAGGTGGTTTTTGTTCGCCGGGAATCGGTCTATTTAAACGGATATCTCCCACAATCGGTGTAATCGCTGTGGTTAATAAATTATCTGCTCCTCTGCGAATATTCAAACGATAAGTTTCTTCTTCTTGCAAATTCAAGTCACTAGCTTCGATTTTATACAATATATTTGGCGTCGTCGCAAAGATGCCCGTTGCTCTTTCTACCCCCAATTGACTCGCATCTACTCTATCTAATAAAAAAGCATCCCCACTACTTTCTCTCACTAATTCAACTTGCACCTCTTCAAAATATAAAGCGTTTGGGTCTTGCGCTAGTTCTAATGCAGAAGTATTCTCCTCAATAAATGCTTTTTCTACCCGAATATAATGTACGGCATCAGACCTAGACAATACCCCATAAACAATCGGAATCTCTTTTGCAGGGGCATTTAGTTCAAATTCATTGGAACAGGAAAAAAAGGCAACTAAAAAGAAAAGCAGTAAAATATATTTTAAGTTCATAAATTTATCATTAATCGTTAGTACTTCTTCATTGGTGTATTAGTAGCACTTTAAACCACCAAATTCGTCAATTATTGTTTATTATTAACAAAACCAACAAGTTCAATTCGTCCACAAATTTACAAAAATGTAGAATGCTGTCCCGACAGTTTGGCAAGTTTCCCCTTTTTATCTTCATTTTCTATTTTATTTTCATTTTTATGTTATCACAGAGTCACTTTCTTTTCCTACTTTCGTCCTAATTTTAAAGAGCTCTTGCAAAGTTTTTAAATCACTCATTCGAGTTAACTAGTTGTAAGTAAATTTAAACAACTGAAAACTTGTAACTAAAAAATATGTCCGTACACAAAAAAGATGTTAAAAGAATTACGACCCATGTTTTGCGGTCTATGAAAGAACAAGGTGAAAAAATTGCCATGTTAACCGCCTATGACTACTCTTCTGCTAAAATGTTGGATGAAGGAGGAATAGATGTGCTACTAGTCGGTGATTCCGCTTCTAATGTCATGGCTGGTCACGAAACAACCTTGCCTATCACGCTTGACCATATGATTTATCATGCACAATCGGTGGTACGAGCGGTCAAAAGAGCCTTAATAGTGGTGGATTTACCTTTTGGTTCTTATCAAGGAAATTCTATGAAGGCTTTAGATTCTGCCATTCGGATTATGAAAGAATCTGGTGCGCATGCTGTAAAATTGGAAGGAGGAGAAGAAATAGCAGAGTCTATCAAACGTATTCTTTCTGCTGGTGTGCCTGTCATGGGACATTTAGGGTTAACGCCACAATCTATTTATAAATTTGGGACTTATACGGTTCGAG
>CALFWI010000034.1 GCA_937928615.1 uncultured Saprospiraceae bacterium
GCAATTACCTCAATTAAAACTCATTTGCACTTTAGCAACGGGGTATAATAATATTGACATTGATGCGGCGAATCAATTTGGAATTACCGTTTGCAATGCGGTAGGGTCTAGCTCGCCTTCTGTTGCCCAACATGTTTTTGCTTTATTATTAGAGTTGATAAATAGAGTAGGGGTACATAATGAAACGGTTCAACAAAATGGTTGGGCGAATTCGATAGATTGGTGTTATTGGAAAAGCCCAATGATGGAATTATCGGGTAAAACGATGGGGATTTATGGCTATGGAAAAATTGGCGAACAAGTGGCAAATATTGCTTTGGCTTTTGGCATGAAAGTAATAGCCGTTAGGCGAAGCAATCAACCACCTGCTAATCCAAATGTGCAATTAGTAGACTTAAAAACGTTGTTTCGAGAGAGTGATGTATTGAGTTTACATGCGCCTTTGACAGTCGAAAATACAGGCATTATCAATCAAACTAATTTAACCTTAATGAAAAAGTCAGCCTACTTGATTAATACAGGACGAGGCGGATTAGTTAATGAAATAGATTTAAAAACCGCCTTAGAAAAAGGAGAAATTGCAGGGGCGGGTTTAGACGTACTATCCCAAGAACCACCACCAATTGACCATCTTTTATTAGGCGTACCTAATTGTTTGATTACGCCACATCATGCTTGGGCGACTAGAGAATCTAGAAGTCGGTTAATTGCCATCGTTGCCCAAAACATCAAGGCTTTTTTAGCGGGCAATCCTCAAAATGTAGTGAATTAAGTTTTTAAATTTTTGTTTAGCTTTTTTTTAATAAAGTTAAACAAAATATTTTTTTGACTGTTTAGCTCTTGTTTTAAAATTGATTTCAAACAAAAAAGCATGAGGAAAACAGTTAATATTATCGGTTCTGGTTTTGCGGGTTTGTCTGCTGCTTGTATGTTAGCCAAAGAGGGGATACAAGTGAAAGTTTTTGAAAAAAATGCACAAATAGGCGGTCGTGCTAGACAGTTTTCTGAAGCTGGATTTACATTTGATATGGGGCCGAGTTGGTATTGGATGCCTGATGTTTTTGAAGATTTTTTCCAGCAATTTGGGAAAAGTGTCAGTGATTACTACGATTTGCGTCAATTAGACCCTGGATTTTGCATTTATTTTGGAAAAGGGGACAAAATGGATATTCCCGCCAGTGAAGTTGAGATTTATGATTTATTTGAAAAAATAGAAAAAGGAAGTGCCAAGCGTTTAAAGCAATTTTTGAAAGAAGCAGCTTATAAATATGAAGTGGGAATGAAAGATTTGGTGTATCAACCAAGCCATTCTCATTTAGAATTCATCGACTTTCGATTGATAAAAAGTGTCTTTAAAATGGGGGTTTTTGAATCTTTTTCAAAGCATGCCCGAAAATTCTTTACCAACCCAAAATTACTCCAACTGATAGAGTTTCCAGTTTTGTTTTTAGGCGCTATGCCTAAAGATACGCCTGCTTTATATAGTTTGATGAATTATAGTGCGCTTTCCCAAGGAACTTGGTATCCTATGGGCGGCATGCATAAAATAGTAGAAGGTTTAAAAACGTTAGCAGATAGTTTAGGGGTAGAATTTCATACAGATATGGCAGTTCAAAAAATTGAAGTGGAGGAAAAAACAGCGAAAGGGATTACGGTAAATAATCAGTTTTTTCCAGCTGATTTCACTTTGTCTACTGCCGATTATCATTTTTCAGAGACGCAATTATTAGAAAAAAAGCACCAGAGTTATTCTGCTAAATATTGGGATTCGCGAGTAATGGCGCCTTCTTCTCTGCTGTTTTATTTAGGCATTGATAAAAAAATAGAGGGTTTAGAACATCATAATTTATTTTTCGATGCGCCTTTTGAAGCGCACGCAGAAAAAATTTATAAAACACCAGGTTATCCTGAAAATCCATTATTTTACGCCTGTTGCCCTTCTAAAACAGATGCTTCAGTTGCACCAGCAGGAAAAGAAAACCTATTTCTCTTGATTCCACTAGCACCTGATTTGGAAGACAACGAAGCAATCAGAGAAAAGTATTATGAAAAGGTAATGACCCGATTGGAATCTTTATTAGGTGTAGCTATTAAAAAGTCCGTTATTTACAAAAAGAGTTATGCTATTAAAGATTTTAAAGCGGATTATAATGCCTTCAAAGGGAATGCATATGGTTTAGCAAATACGCTTTTACAAACAGCCTCCTTAAAGCCAAAACTAAGAAGCAAAAAAGTTAAAAACCTATATTACGCAGGTCAATTAACCGTACCAGGACCAGGTGTTCCACCTTCTCTTATTTCTGGTACAGTGGCCGCTAGAGAAATCACTAAACAAGTTAGTCAAACCACCCAAATTTTCGATTATGAAAAGACTGTATGATGAAACTTCCTATGAATGTAGCAAACTAGTTACTCGAAATTATAGTACGAGTTTTAGTTTAGGCATTTTTTTATTAGGAAAAAAAATTCATAATCCCATTTATGCCATTTACGGATTTGTTAGATTGGCGGATGAAATCGTGGATAGTTTTCACGATTTTGATAAAGCGAAATTATTGAACGAATTTATTGCCGATACACACAAAAGTATTGCGGAGCGGATTAGTTTAAATCCTATTTTAAATGCCTTTCAAGAAGTCGTACACCAATATCAAATTGATATGGAATTAGTGAACACTTTTCTAAAAAGTATGGAAATGGATTTAAACCAAAAAGATTATGATGCCGCAGGACTCGAAGCCTACATTTTGGGTTCGGCAGAAGTAGTTGGTTTAATGTGTTTAAAAGTTTTTGTGGATCGAGATGAAGCGGAATATCAACGACTCAAACCTTCTGCTATGCGATTAGGGGCCGCTTTTCAAAAAGTCAATTTTTTAAGAGATTTGCAGGCAGATTATGAAGGTTTGGGCAGAACTTATTTTCCAGAGGTATCGATGGATGCGTTTGATGACCAACAAAAAGGCAAGATAGAAGCAGCCATTAAAGATGATTTTAAGGAAGCTTTAATTGGGATTCGACAATTACCCAAGGTAGCTAGATTAGGCGTTTATTCTGCCTATGTTTATTACCTACATCTGTTCAAAAAGATTAGAAAAACGGAGGCGAATCGGATTATCGAAAAAAGGATTAGAATTCCGAATTGGCAAAAACTATGGCTCACTTTCGGTTGTTTATTAAAAACTCGAATGAATTTGATTTAGTAGTGGAGGACAGAAGGGAAATTCCTATTTTAACTAGAAAAAATAGAACATGACACTTTCAATTATATCAATTGCATTATTAACATTTTTTTTGATGGAATGTGTAGCTTGGCTAATGCACAAATATGTGATGCATGGGTTTCTATGGTATTTTCACGAAGACCACCATACCCCACATCAGGAAGGTATTTTTGAAAAAAATGATTTTTTCTTTCTCATTTTTGCTACCCCAAGTATAATTTTAATCTATTTGGGTTGGCACGACCCTGAATTATATTATTTATTGGCGATTGGTTATGGTATTACTTTATACGGTTTTGCCTACTTTACCGTGCATGATATTTTTATTCATCAACGCTTTAAATTTTTGAAACGCACAGATATTCCTTACCTGAGGGCTATTCGAAAAGCCCATAAAGTACACCATAAAAAAATGACGAAAGAAGACGGAGAATGCTTTGGAATGTTGTGGGTGCCGATGAAATATTTTCGGGAGGCTATGAGGAGTAGGAATTAATGGTTAAATGGCTATATTGCTGAATTGTTAGCTGTACAACCAGCTAACAATTCAACAATATGACAGTTTTAAAGTTAATCTATTAGTATAAAGCTTACATTCGAATTTCTCCTGCTACTTTTCTATCTTCAATCCCCAAAAAGTATTCAATTTCCTGTTCAATAAATAGGGCTTTATCTGGATTTTTCATCCCTTCAATCAACGGAATTTCTCGCTTCCATTTCTTTTCTATGGCTATCACAGAATAACCAAAAGTAGGCACGCCATTTACAGAACCTGTATTTTTCTTTTTGACAAAAACTTGGGAAATATCCTTAACAGCTATTTTTCGATTAGGAAACCAAGGACTACTAATCGGGCGGTGGTCAATGGTTAAATAATGTTCATCAACCGTAATAAAAGTCGAATTAATAAACTTGCTAAATTGACTCAATAATAACCAGACACCAACCCCTATATGAACCGCCATTCCTAACAAAGCACCGATTTC
>CALFWI010000035.1 GCA_937928615.1 uncultured Saprospiraceae bacterium
GAGCGACCTGCCAGAAATTCTAAAGCAGATTCTAAAAGCACCATTGCTAATAGAAAAATGCCAAGTCCAGCTAAGAATTCCCATATTTCGAATTGTGATAACAAAGTGTAGATTTGAGAGAAGTCAGACCGCTTTGCTGTCAGACCGTTTATTACATAAACTGTCAGAGGTCAGATTCGAGAATTTGCCCAATTCGTACATCTGATTTCTGACAATGAAATGGTCTGACCTCTATTTTACGCTTTTACGCCAGCATAAAATGCACGGACTTTGGCTATTTTCTGATTTTCGGTCATACTATCCGCCGTTTCGATACCCTTAAAAGTAGGCTTGAAATTATTAATTGCTTTAATGGCTTTCAGTAATCCATCTTTAGCTTCGGCTGGTCCGAAAAGGTATAATTCATCAGCATCCTTTACAGTTGCTATCAAATTTTCGTAATAAGCTTTTTCTGAGTGTTTTCTTCGTTCTAAAAAGTGTTTTTCAGAAACCGTATCTACTGGACCATAAGCTTTCTTTGGTCTAGAACCTCCTCTTGGTTTAGCGGGGTCAATTCCAGACTCTATAGTGTTATACGTTGCACCTTTTACTTTTAAGGTAATAATATTTGCTGCTCGGTAATCGAGCCATATTCCAACTTTTGTATTTTTCATAATTCTAATTTTTTGATTTTTCATTAAACTACTTGGCTAAATAATTGCCCTTTGGGCTGCTTTGCCCAATAGCGCGTATCCAATGCCAGGCAAATATTTCTTATAAATGGCTTTCCGATTTCGGTCACTTTTATTTGAAAAGGTGCTCTTTCGATCAAACCGTCTTTTTCTAATTCCTCCAAACGGTCAAAAGCCGCATACAATCCTTCGCAACGGTCAGATTCATCCATCCAATCCGTTTCAAATTGACAGATAAGCTTTAATATATGTTTGCGTAAAACTTGGTCTGCTGGGGTTAGTAAATGCCCTCTAAAAAATGGCAGCTCCCCTTGATTGACTCGTGCCTGATAATCCTCAATTTTCTTTTCATTTTGTACAAAACCAGTCCAACTATCACTAATAGCAGATACCCCTAAAGCAATATTCAATTTGGTATTAAAAGGCGTATAGCCCATAAAATTTCGATGTAAAGTGCCTTCTTTTTGGGCGATAGCCAAACTTTCTGTAGGCAAGGCAAAATGGTCAAAACCAATTTCTTCATAGCCCATTTCTAGCAATAGTTCCTTTCCTAAATTATATAAGGCTCGCTTTTCTTTACCTTTTGGCAAATCTGATTCCGAGTACGCACGCTGCCCAGGATATAACCAAGGTACATGGGCATAACTGTAAAAAGCAATGCGGTGAGGACGAAGGTATTCGAGCTTTTTCATATTATCTCGAATATTAGCTTTCGTTTGAAAAGGCAAGCCGAAAATTAAGTCAAAATTGAGGGAGTCGTAGCCCAATGCCTGAGCATTAATAACTACCTTTTCGACTTGTCTATAAGTTTGTTTTCGATTTATTGCCGTAAGGATTTTTTCATCAAAGTCTTGTACGCCAATACTGATGCGATTAAAGCCGTGGGATTTTAAAGTCATTAAATGTGCTAGGTTCGTACTTGACGGATGCGCCTCAAAACTAAAGTTGTGTTGTTTAGCTTTTTCCGCTCCTTTAAAAATACCTTTTAGCAAAAAATCCAAACTTTCGGTGCTAAAAAAAGTGGGTGTACCTCCACCTAAATGCAGCTCTCTGATAATCGGTTGATGGGGGAATTTTTGAAGGTACAACTCCCACTCTTTTAGCACCGTTTTAATATAGGGCTCTTCTACGGCATGATTCTTTGTAATACGCTTGTTGCATCCACAATACGTACATAAGTTTTCACAATAAGGTAAATGAATGTATAAACTGATTTCTCTATTGTTTTCAAAAGCTTTTTGTGCTGTTTCTATCCAAGTTTGTTCACTTGGCTTTTCTTTTTGCCAATACGGAACGGTTGGATAACTCGTATATCTCGGAGCAGCTATATTATATTTTTTTAGTAATTGTGGATTCATCAGTAATCGTCTATTTTGTGATTGATAGGACAAAGATGGTGGGATTTGGGGATTGTGCTAATGAGAAAAGTCAGTAAGCGAGGGTGACTTTTGTCACCCCCTCTCCTACTCTATTGATCTAATTTTGTAAAAAGGAGTTATCCCCTTTACAAAAATTAGAAATGACAATTATTACTAAAAATTCAATCACTACTAATATCCTATGCTATCATTGCGGAGAATCCTGCGACAATAAGCCTATCTTACTAATAGAAAAGCCTTTTTGCTGCGAAGGCTGCAAAATGGTCTATGAAATCCTAAATACCAATGGCTTATGCCAATTCTATGACTTAGAGGAAAAAGCAGGCATTAGTTTAAAAGGCAAAAAATCAGCACAATATGCCTATTTAGATGATGAAAAAATAGTCGGTCAGTTAATTAATTTTAGCAACGAAAAAATTAGCAAAGCAACGCTGCATATTCCCCAAATCCATTGTGCCTCTTGTATTTGGTTATTGGAAAATTTGTATAAACTAAATGATGGAATTTTAGCCTCTAAAGTCAATTTTCTAAAGAAAGAAGTCTATATCACCTTTTCCAATAAATCTACAACCTTCCGGAAAATTGTAGATTTATTGGCGGCAATTGGCTATGACCCCGCTATTAATTTAAGTGCCTTGGATGAACCCAAAAAAAAGGCGGTGGACAAACGCTTTTATTATCAATTGGGTATTGCTGGTTTTGCTTTTGGAAATATTATGCTGTTGAGTTTACCTGAATATTTTGGTTTAACCGAAACTACATTTAGAGAAGTATTTGGCTATTTGAATATCCTATTGATTTTGCCAGTCGTATTTTATAGTGGGCGAGATTATTTGACTTCCGCTTGGCAAGGATTGCGACAGCAATACTTGAATATTGATGTACCTATTTCTCTAGGTATTCTAACCTTATTTAGCCGTTCTGTTTTTGAGGTTTTAACACATACGGGCGCAGGCTATTTGGATAGTTTGGCAGGGTTGGTCTTCTTTTTATTAATTGGTAAATGGTTTCAGCAAGCGACTTATCATCAATTATCTTTTGAGCGAGATTATAAAAGTTATTTTCCAATTGCCGCAACAGTAATTAAAAATGGTTTGGAAACTTCGGTCGCTCTAAGTCAACTAACTATTGGCGACCAAATTGTCTTGCGGCATGGTGAGTTAATCCCAACCGATGGACTTTTATTAAAAGGAACAGCTCGGATTGATTACAGTTTTGTTACAGGAGAATCTGAACCTGTGCGGAAAGAAATTGGCGAAAAACTCTTTGCAGGCGGACGGCAAACAGGTGGCACTATTCAATTAACGGTCACCAAAAAGGTCGCTCAATCCTATTTAACTCAATTATGGAATGAAGATACTTTTCAAAAAGATACCGAAACAACCACTAGCCAGTTAGCAAATAAAGTCGGGCGGTATTTTACGATAGTCATTTTGACGATTGCCTTTGCTACCCTAGTTTATTGGTTGCCAAAAGATATTCCATTGGCAATCAATGCGTTTACGGCAGTATTGATTATTGCTTGCCCATGCGCAGTTGCTTTGTCTATTCCTTTTACATTTGGGAATGCTATGCGGCTAATGGGGCGAGCTGGATTTTACTTAAAAAATACGAATGTTATTGAACGATTGAATGAGATTGATAGTATTGTTTTTGATAAAACGGGAACGGTTACTAATGCTACGGAGAGTCAGTTAAATTATAAAGGAGCAATACTTTCAGAAGAGGAACAATTGGCAGTTTATGCTTTAACTAAACAGTCTTCGCATCCAATTAGTCGGCAGATAGCCGATTTTTTACTGGATAATGGAAAATTATCCAGTACATTAAAAGTACCCGAAATAACCGATTTTAAAGAAATTATAGGCAAAGGAATTCAAGGTTTTACTAATGGATTATTTGTAGAAATTGGAAAAACAGCAGGAACTTTGACCCAAAACGGTACTGTAATCAAAATAAACGGTCAGCAAAAGGGCATTTTCATTAGCCAAAATAGCTATCGTAAAGGATTCCAAGATTTAATCAAAAAATGGAAATCTGCCTATCAATTATTCCTATTGTCTGGTGATAATGATAAAGAGCGAACGACTTTACAAAAATGGCTGGTCAAAGAAAATTTATACTTTGACCAAAGCCCAAAAGACAAGCTACAGTTTATCAAAGATAGGCAAGCATTCGGAGATAAAATATTGATGTTAGGAGATGGATTAAATGACGCAGGAGCATTGCAACAAGCAGACGTGGGAATTGTCATTTCTGAGAATACCAATAATTTCACCCCTGCTTGTGATGCTATTCTGGATGCTCGACAATTTGACCGCTTGCCAGATTTTATTCGATATGCGCAACAGAGTTTGAAAGTCGTCTATGCTGCTTACGGTTTAGCTTTTATCTATAATGTGATAGGTTTAAGTTTTGCGGTAAAGGGAACACTTTCGCCTGTCATTGCCGCTATTTTAATGCCTTTGAGTTCGGTAACGATTGTTGCTTTTGGGGTAGGCATGACCTATTTTTTACAACCTAAAAAATCGAACGATGTCTAATGCCATTGCTATTCGCCCAAAGTTTAAATTGATTACTGAATATTCTAAGCAAGAGGTAATTGACAAAATTAGTACCGCCTTAGGACGAACAGATACCACTTTAAAGGGAACTATTTTAGATAATCATATTATCTTAAAAATCCCATTGGCAGAACAACATTATTGGTCGCCTCAATTGGATTTAGATTTAGAAGAGACCGAGACAGGTACGCTTATCAAAGGCAGATTTGGGCCTCGTCCTTCGGTATGGCTAATGTATATCTTCTTTTACAGTGTGCTCGCTTTCATTAGTTTGATGATTATGATAATGGGGTTTGCCCAGATGAATTTGGGGATGTCTGCTCACATTTTGTGGGGCTTGCATATTACAGGGGTAACATTTGTATTTCTGCTTTTTACTGCTAAGGCAGGACAGAAATTAGGGATGGAAGAAATGATTCAATTGAAATCATTTTTTGAAAAATCACTCAATACTTAAGCTTTGTTCCACATTTTTACCAACAAAAATCTCTATGCTCAAAGAGGTGACAAAAGTCACTCCCTTACCTTGACATTTATCACCAAGTCAAAATATTCCTCGCTGTAACTTGCACTCGAATTAAAAAATTAAACAGTTGAAACATGAAAATTATCTTCGTTCTAATCCTTATTTCTTTGCTCATAGCACTTGGCTTTTTAGCCGCTTTTTTCTGGGCAGTTAAATCAGGTCAATACGAGGATGATTACACGCCTTCTGTTAGAATTTTATTTGAGGACACCAAAAAAGAAAAAAAATGATATTTACCATTAGAATGGTCGTTTATTCCCTATTAGCTGTATTAGTAGTAGGTACAATAATTATAGAAAAGTCCATTCATCAACCTGGACCATAAGCTGGATTATAATAGTCCGAAAAGGTATCGGAAAAATAAGAGGGCAAGGACGATAGAGAGAATCAGAAGGTCAAATTAGTATCTAAAATCTTTTGTCCTCTTCCCATTAAAAACAACATTATCGACTATTCAAAACTTTTACTATGTCTCGTATTGAAACATTTAGTTATGACAATGAGATTGTCAAAAAATTTACCTATGCCTGTATGTTCTGGGGTGTAATAGGGATGACAGTCGGGCTTTTAGCAGCTTTACAGCTAGTTTTGCCTGCTTTGAATTTTAGTACACCAGAATTAACTTTTGGGCGGATTAGACCCTTACACACCAACGCCGTTATTTTTGCTTTTGTTGGTAATGGTATTTTTATGGGGGTTTATTATTCGTTACAAAGACTCTTAAAAGCCCGAATGTATAGTGACAGGTTGAGTCAATTCCACTTTTGGGGGTGGCAAGCCATCATTCTAGCAGCCGCTTTGACTTTACCATTAGGTTATACTAGTTCACATGAATATGCAGAATTAGAATGGCCCATTGATATTGCCATAGCAGTAGTATGGATTGCTTTTGGTATCAATATGTTTGGCACTATTCTTAAAAGAAGAGAGCATCACTTGTATGTGGCTATCTGGTTTTATATTGCTACTTGGGTGACCGTTACCATTCTACATGTGGGAAATAACATTGAATTGCCTGTTAGTTTATGGAAAAGTTATCCAGTCTTTGCAGGTGTACAAGATGCCTTAGTGCAATGGTGGTATGGGCATAATGCCGTCGCTTTTTTCTTAACGACTCCTTATTTGGGTTTGATGTATTATTTCTTGCCCAAAGCTGCCAATCGCCCCGTTTACTCTTATAAATTATCTATTATCCACTTTTGGGCATTGATATTTATCTATATCTGGGCAGGGCCTCACCACTTATTATATACGTCTCTACCAGATTGGGCACAGTCTTTAGGGATGGCTTTTTCCTTGATGCTCATTGCTCCGAGTTGGGGAGGTATGTTAAATGGATTATTGACTTTAAGAGGTGCTTGGGATAGAGTTCGTAATGACCCCATTTTGAAATTTATGGTAGTTGCGATAACCGCTTATGGAATGGCAACACTAGAAGGGCCTATGTTATCCATTAAAAGTGTCAACGCCATTAGTCACTACACAGACTGGACCATTGCGCACGTACACGTAGGTACTTTAGGATGGAATGGGATGCTGACTTTTGGCGTCGTTTATTGGTTATTGCCAAGAATATTTGACACTAAACTGTACTCGATTAAATTAGCGAACATCCACTTTTGGATTGCCACATTGGGTACTTTATTCTACACTGTTCCTTTGTATTGGGCAGGTTGGACTCAAAGTTTAATGTGGAAAGAATTTTTACCTGAAGGGATGCTAAAATATGGCAATTTCTTAGAAACTGTTACCCAGATTTTGCCCATGTATGGTTTGAGAGTATTTGGCGGTACCATCTATATTCTCGGTGTTTTTGTGATGGTGTATAATCTTTGGAAAACAGTCAAAGGCAAACAAGTGATTGCCAATGAACCCGCACAAGCACCTATTTTGGATATTACAACAATACATGAAGGCGGACATTGGCACCGATGGATTGAAAGAAGACCTGTGCAAATGCTAGTTGGCTCTCTAATTGTCGTTTTGATTGGTGGCTTAGTGGAAGTGGTTCCGATGTTTATGGTTGAAGAAAATGTACCAAAAATTGCTACAGTTAAACCTTATACCCCTTTAGAATTAGAAGGTAGAGACATTTACATTAGAGAAGGTTGTGTAGGTTGTCACTCCCAAATGATTCGACCGTTCCGTTCGGAAACAGAACGCTACGGAGAATATTCTAAATCTGGTGAGTTTATTTATGACCGACCTTTCCTTTGGGGAAGTAAGCGGACAGGGCCAGACTTGCATAGAGTTGGGAAAAAGTATCCCGATAGTTGGCATTATAACCACATGATTGACCCTACGAGTACATCGCCTGGTTCTATTATGCCGCCTTATCCTTGGATGGTAGAAGATGAGTTGGATACTTCTTTGACCGAGGCAAAAATTAAGACCCTAATCACTTTAGGTACGCCTTATGGTGACCGCTATGAAGAACAAGCTTTAGCAGATTTGAGAAAGCAAGCAAAAGCAGTAGCCGAATCTTTACGAGCAGAAGGTATTGAAGATGCCGATTTAGAAAAGAAAGAAATCGTAGCGATTATCGCTTATTTACAGCGATTAGGGACCGATATTCAGCCAACACCTAAACAGGTAGCTAACTAGTTGATTGATGATTAATTATTGATTATTTCCATCTTACGAGTAATCAATGATTAATTACCAGTCAACCAATCATTAATCATCTAATAATCAATAAAATGTATAAATATATTTTACAAGGTGCAGGAGAAATTAATTGGATGGCGATTTTCGCACTGTTGACCTTCTTCTGGATTTTTACGGTAAGTGCCATTACTATCTTTTTGAGGAAAAAGCAATTTATCGACCACATGGCAAACCTACCATTAGACGAGGATAGTATTATTGAAAAATAGGAGGTCTATATAAAGGCTCATCAAAAATAATTAAAGATGAAAAATAAAGGTTTAAAATATAGTGCTTTAGTCTTTCTGCTGTTCCAAAGTGGTACTGCCTTAATAGCACAGGAAGCAACTAAAAAAATTAGTGAACCAGATGCTTTCGATTGGGTATTACACAACATTTTTTTATTGGTAGGAGCTGCCGCCATTTTTGGAGCTGTCTGGGCAGTTATTTATTTGAATAGTAAAATAATAGAAATTCAAAAAATTAAGTTGCTAAAAGAACATGGCATTGAAGTCATGGAAGAGGTGAAATTAATTGATAAAGAACCTTGGTGGAAACGGATGTATGATAAATCGTGGAGTTTGGTGCCTGTCGAAAAGGAAAAAGATATTCTATTAGATCATAATTATGATGGTATTCGAGAGTTAGACAATGTCTTGCCGCCTTGGTGGGTGGCGATGTTTTATGGTTGTATAGTAATTGGATTTGCTTATTTGGGGTATTATCATGTCTGGGATATTGGACTAAGTTCTAGAGAAGAATATGCAGTTGAAATGGAATATGCCGAAGCACAAGTCGCTAAATTTCTCTCCCGACAAGCTGACCAAGTGGATGAAAGTAATGTGGCAATCATAACGGATGAAAGTAGATTGGATTTGGCGGAGGCAACTTATTTAGCCAATTGTGCTGCCTGCCATGGCCAAAAAGGAGAAGGTGGAATTGGTCCTAATATGACCGATAAATATTGGATTCATGGTGGTCATGTTAATGATATTTTTAAGACCATTAAGTACGGTGTGCCATCTAAAGGGATGATTGCTTGGAAAGCTCAGTTGCGACCCTCCGATATACAAAATCTAGCGAGTTATATTTTGACTTTACAAGGAACGAATCCACCAAACGGGAAAGAACCACAAGGGGAATTATACGAAGAGAAAGAAGAAATTGGAATGAAATAATTAAAACGGGTTGTGAGTTACGGGTTGCAAGTTGTGCAAAACCCGTAACTCGCAACCCGCAACTCGAAAAAATGACTAATAATCCAATCATAAAAGATACCGAAAAGTACAGAGATAAAATCTCGACGGTGGACGAGCAAGGCAAACGGATTTGGATTTATCCAAAGAAACCTAAAGGACCGTTTTTTAACGCTCGAACATACATCAGTTGGGTTTTATTGGCAATTTTATTTGGTTTGCCATTTATCAAAGTCAATGGTGAACCGCTCGTTCTATTCAATATTTTAGAGCGTAATTTTATCATTTTTGGACTGCATTTTACGCCCCAAGATTTTCATTTGTTTGTCTTTGCCATGCTGACATTTATCGTATTTATTGTACTATTTACCGTTATCTTTGGTCGATTATTCTGCGGCTGGATTTGCCCACAGACCATTTTTATGGAAATGGTTTTCCGCAAAATTGAATACTGGATTGAAGGCGATGCCAATGCGCAAAGAAGATTAAATAAAGCACCTTGGACAAAAGATAAGATTATTAAAAAGACAAGCAAGCAATTAATTTTTATAGCCATCTCGGTTTTGATTGCCCACACTTTTTTGAGTTACATTGTTGGTCTGGATAGGGTAACGGAAATAGTTACTTCTTCTCCTATGGAAAATCTGGGCGGTTTTGCGGCAATGCTTGTTTTTACAGGCGCATTTTATTTTGTTTTTGCCAGTTTAAGAGAACAGGTTTGTACCACTATTTGCCCTTATGGTAGATTGCAAGGAGTACTGACCGATAAAAATACCATTCTGGTTTCCTATGATTTTGTGAGAGGAGAACCTAGAGGTAAAATAAAAAAACAGAGAAAGGTTAAAGCAGTAGTTAAAAAAACCGACGATTGTAAAAATAGTTGTGACCATTGTTCGAGTGGCAAGAAATGCCCTACGGAAGATTTGGTGGATAAAATGGCCGCCATGGCAACTGCTGAACCAAAAATCACCGCTACTTTCCTGCCGATTGTGGAAGAAAAGCCCTTAAAATTAAAAGGAGATTGTATTGATTGTACGCTATGTGTGCAAGTATGCCCAACGGGTATTGACATTCGAGATGGCGTGCAATTAGAGTGTGTTAATTGTACGGCCTGCATGGATGCTTGCGATGAAGTGATGGTGAAAGTAGGCCGAGAAAAAGGCTTGATTCGCTATGATAGTTTGAATGGAATTGAAACCAAACAAAAGAAAATTTTCACCCCAAGAGTGATTGCCTATACTGCAGTTTTGACCATTTTAATGATTATTAATATAGCTATGTTGGGGAGTCGGTCTGATGTAGAAACCATACTTTTAAGAACACCGGGTATGCTTTATCAAAAAGTGGATGAAACACACATCAGTAATTTATACAATTATCAAATTTTTAATAAAACGAATCAAGAACTATCCCTCGATTTTAAATTAAAAACAACTGGAGGTAGCATTAAATTAGTTGGTAAACCGCCTGTTGCACCCAAGACCCAAATGGTAGAAGGGGCGCTTTTTATAGAAATGGAAAAGGCACAACTAAAAGGGCGAAAAAATGAACTAATTATTCAAGTTTTTGCAGGAGATAAATTGGTTGATGAAGTAAGTACTAACTTTTTTGGACCGGGGTAATATTATTAGCCTTGAAAAGGCGACATATCGTAACATAGGGCGTGAGTCCTATGAAAAAATAAAATCATGAAAAAAATAAACTGGGGAACAGGCATCTTTATATTCTATACATTCTTTGCGACTATGCTTTTTTATCAGGTATACAAATCGACGCAATATGACCATAGCTTGGTAGTCGATAATTATTATGAAAAGGATTTAACCTATCAATCCACGCTTGATAAACTGAATAATAGTAACGCCTTGGAGGCACCTTTACAAATTAATTATTACGATATTTTACAGTTGGTGGAATTAGAATTTCCACCTGAAGTAAAAAGTATAACGGGGTCTATTCTATTTTATCGAGCTGCTGATAAAAAGGCAGATGTTCGCTTAGCTGTAGAGGTGGATATGGACAATTGCGTGAATGTATTTATCCGCACACTAAAGCCTGGTCTATGGAAAATAGAGGTAGATTGGATTGGAGATGGAACGCCCTATTTGGATAGGTCAATGATAGTCGTACCTGATTATGTACCAGACGAATTAATAAGTGAAATCTTGGATTAATGAATAAGCTTTTTAAAAATTCTAAATTGAAAATTAACCATGTTCTGGACAGCTTTTACCATAGGATTATTCGGCAGTTTGCATTGCATTGGCATGTGTGGACCAATTGCTTTGGCAATGCCGTTGCAGCAAAACAGTCAATGGCAATTGGTACAAAATAGTGTGCTATATAATCTTGGACGAGCGATAACTTATAGTCTATTAGGATTAATTATTGGACTATTTGGGGAGGGAATTGTTTTTGCAGGTTTACAAAAATGGCTATCCATACTTACGGGAATAGCTATTTTAATAGCCGTTTTATTCTCCGTTAATTTGGAACGAAATATAGTAGCCCTCCCCTACTTCAATCGTTTATTTTTTTGGTTAAAAGCTAGTTTAGGCAAAATCTTAAAAAGACCCTCTAAAATATCCACTTTATCAACAGGTTTATTAAACGGTTTACTGCCTTGTGGATTGGTCTATTTAGCTTTAGCTAGTGCTATTTCTTTGGGTGATTTTTGGTCAAGTGGCTTTTTTATGTTCACCTTTGGAGTGGGAACCATGCCTTTGATGTTGTTATTCATTTTGTTTGGAAAAAACGCCCATTTTAAATATAAGTTTGCGCTACAAAAATTATATCCTGCCTTTTTAGTGTTACTTGCCTTTTGGTTTATTTATCGAGGCGTACATTTTTACTTACCGCCTAATTTTCAATTATCTGCTAGTTTAGAATTCATGCCGCTTTGTCATTGATTGCTGTACCTAAGTTGAAGTTTACATGGTGACAAAAGTCACCAACTGCCACTGACGAAAGTCAATAACCTACCTTTCTATTGCACCTATCTTTGGACTATAATTACTAACATAACATTCTTCAAAAATAGTAGATATGGATGCAGTAGCCACTAAAAAAACTACAGAAATTAAGCCGTATAAAATTGACCGAGCGATGGTCGCCCTTAAAATAGGTGACACAGATGACATGCTGTTGAGTTATATCAATTTCTTGGTGAAAAGGATACCTATTGCAGCGGTTCAGTTTATTCATATTCTTCAAAAGAATACGCTGCAAACCAATTATTTCGAAGAAGAGACTAGAAAAGTATTGGGTGATTTTGATTTAAAAGAGGAAGTGACTAATAATTTAAAACAGAGAGTAGAAAACATTATTCCTTTTCAACAAGAAAGGGAAACGGAGTATTTGGTAAAAGAAGGTAACCCATTAGAAGAATTGATTTATCAGTCTAAATTAAATGCTGCTGATTTGGTCATTATTGGTCAAGATACGGAGCTAATTCACCATCATATTCTTGCCAGAAATTTTTTAAGAAAAGTAAAATCGAATGCTTTAGTTGTTCCTGATTCGACTTTACCAAGATTGGAGCAAATTTTAGTACCCATTGATTTTTCTAGCTATTCTTTAACGGCATTGAGAACTGCAGTAGCTATTAATAAAAGTTTAGAAAAGAAGGTGAAAATTACTTGTATCCATGTTTATGAAATACCCAATTTGACTTTTTATAATGTGGAGAAAACTCGACAAGAGTTAAAGCAACTGATTGAGAAAGATAGAAAATTAGCAATGATTCATTTTTTACAAGAACAAGTACCAGATATTAAAGACCGAAAGTATATCAAAACGGAGTTAGTAGTAAAAGAACATTTCGATATCGGTTATCAAATAAATGAATTTGCCAAAGAACATCATACAGATATGATAATCATGGGTGCGAAAGGACATTCTAAAGCAGAATTATTGATGATAGGAAGTGTGGCGGAAAGAGTTTTGGGAATAAATAAAGTGCCAACTTTTATTGTAAAATAATTAAAATCAGTAATCATGAAAATAGCAAATGACAGAAGGTTAAAAGATTTACAAGATGATTTTCAAAAAGCTTTTCCTTATTTGAAAATTGAGTTTTATAAATCAAGTCACCAATATGGAGAAGAAACATCCAAAGAAGATGCATTAGACTCCAATTTATTAGTACAAGATGCTCGAACGATGGATAATTATGGGCTAATGACTTTAGATGGAAATCAAAAAACCATTGAATTCGAGAAATTATTAGCTCAAATCTACGGTTTGAACGTGCAAGTTTTTCGAAAATCTTATGGTAAATGGTTACAAACGTGGGCGACGGATAATTGGACCTTAAAGGAACAAAATGACCGAAGTGCTAAAATGGGGGATAAAAGTTTTGAAAAACCAACGAATCGACAACAAAAAAAGAAGGATAAAATTTTTAATTAATTTCAAAATTGCAGAAAATGACCATAACCGATAATAAAACGATTAAAGCTACTCAAACTGAATTTAATAATAAATTTCCTTATTTAAAGATTGAGTTTTATGCCCATGAGCATGGAGCGCAAGAAGGTTCTCCAAATAGAGATAAACTGGCTGATTCTTTAACGATTGGAGATGCTAGAACTAAAATCAACGAAGGTGATTTGAGTATTCATGCCAATCAGAAAGTAAGCACTTTAGAGCAAAATTTTCAGGAGAAGTATGGCTTAAATGTGCAAGTGTTTCGAAAATCAGGTGATGTTTGGTTACAAACGATTGCTACCGATAACTGGACTTTACACAAGCAGAATGAGAAGGGGGAATTAGCAGAAGTTCGTATTTAACCTATTCTAATTACAAAATAAAACATAAGCTATGAAAGTAAATGTAGGATTTACAGATAGAATTATTCGAATTTTAGTGGCTGTTTTAATAATAGGCCTTGTTGCCAACCAAGCGGTCGTAGGTGTAGGAGCGATTACTTTGGGTATAGTAGTAGGTGTTTTTTTATTAACGAGTATAGTTGGCGTTTGTCCACTATATACACTTTTAAGGATTAATACTATACCTAAGACTTAAAAGCTAATCATTCACAGACTGGACTGTTTTTAAGAGCGCACATGATAAGTGATGTACGCTATTTCGAGAATAGATAACAACCATCTAAAAGTTCAAGTTATGCCTAATCAGTTGTATGACTATTTAAACAGAAAAGCTACTTTAACTATGAAAAGTATTTTAATACCAACCGATTTTTCTTTATGTGCACAAAATGCAGAGAATGCAGGGATGCAATTAGCTAAGCAATTTGGCGCTAAAGTCTATTTATTTCATCATGCGGACTTACCAGAAAATTGGGAGAATTTGTCCGTTAGCGAAAGAGAAAACCACCCTGATGCTTTAAAGAAAATTTACAAAGTAGAGGCCTCTTTTGAGCGAATTCGTCAATTGTTTCCAGATATAACCATAGAAACACATGTTACAGGAGGAGGTTGGATTGACCGATTAGGGCAGTTCGTAGCGCAGAAAAGTATTGATTTGATAGTAATAGGTTCACACGGGACAAGTGGCAAAAATGAATTTTTTATTGGGAGTAATACCCAAAAAGTTGTACGTAGTGTGCATTGTCCAATTATGGTAATAAAAGAGCCATTGAAAACAATAGCATTTAACAAGGTTATTTATGCCTCTAGTTTTAATACAGCAGAGAAAGTAGCTTTCTTGAAATTCAAGGATTTTATCAAACATTTTCTACCAGAAATCCATCTAGTAACGATTCACAACTCTGCATTTTTAGATGGTCCACGAATTTTACAAAAAGAAGTATTGGAAGATTATAAAGAGCTATGTAAACCCTTTACTGCACATACGCACATCATAGATGATTTTACGATTGATGGAGGAATTCGCCTTTTTGCGGAAAGTATAGGTGCCGATTTAGTCGTCGTTTCTAATCACTACAAGCGACCTTTAAAAAGAATGCTTGTTGGCAGTAATGTAGAGGCTTTAGTCAATCATGCCAATATGCCTGTTCTGACGATTGATTTTCCAGAAGAGGTTTAATTTTTACAAAAAAACTAATATTCGAAATATGAAAAAGATATTATTTCCAACGGATTTTTCTCCCGCTGCCCATAATGCCTATCAATATGCTATTGCGATGGCAAAAGAAAAGGGCGCAAAAATAGATTTAATTCACGTATATAGTATTCCTTTTACAGGAACAGACCTTTATTTAGATTTGAGCCAACAACGAGAATTGAGGGTGCAAAAACAAATGCAGATGGAACAAAATTTACAACATTTCATCAATCAATATGATTTTAAAAATATTGGGGATAAATTGGTTTATCCTGGTGTATTCATCGACCAAGAAATTATAGAGCGTAGTCGAAAGAAAGGATGTGATTTAGTTATTATGGGGACAAAGGGAGAGTGCAATGCAATGGATAAACTAATGGGGAGCGTTACTACTCGATTGATGATGAATGCAGGCTGCCCTGTTTTAGCCATTCCAGAGAATGCCAAATACAAGGGGATGAAAGAAATCGTTTATGCCACAACTTTCAGTTTTAAAGACAAACACTTTTTAGAAAAATTGGCGGATTTTGGTAGCGAATTTGGAACAAAAATCCATTTTTTGCATGTGACGGATGACCCCAAAATTGACATAGAAGATGAATTGTACGTAGAAGGGTTGCCTTCTCGATTTATTCGATTTTCTGTTGTTAATAATCCTTCTGTAATGGATGGAATAGACGAATTTTTAAAGGAAAATCCTGCTGATGCTTTGGCTTTATATATTCCCAAAAGAAACCTTTGGGAACGACTTTTTCATAGCAGTTTTTCTAAGAAAATGACCTTTCATACAGATATTCCTTTGTTTGTATTTCATGAATAGGTAGTATTTTTTAGTCGTTCAAATATTTGAAGGTTTAAAAAAAGGAGGAGGTTCTAGCAAAGAACCTCCTCCTTTTAATTTTAGCGCATAATTAAAAGCTTGAAATATGATAACTCCAAAACATAATGAGCCCCAACTCCATCATCAAAAATCTTATTTTCATAAATTCCAAGACTATTTAGGTGAGTTTGTTTACGGTGGTATAGATGGTAGTGTCACTACTTTTGCGGTCGTTGCTGGAGCCTCCGGAGCTGAGTTAAGTTCTGCGATTATCCTTATTCTAGGTTTTGCTAATCTATTAGCAGATGGATTTTCTATGTCTATTGGCGCTTATCTATCAGCTAAATCAGGACAAGAAAATTACGAAAAACATAAAAAGATAGAATATTGGGAGGTAGAGAATATGCCCGAAGTTGAACGGCAAGAAATTTGGGACATCTTTAAAGCCAAAGGTTTTGAAGGGCAATTATTAGAACAAGTCACTAATGTTATTTGCGCTGACAAAGACCGTTGGGTGGACACGATGATGACAGAGGAATTAGGTATGATGAAGGAACAACGTTCTCCTTATAAAATTGGTGCGGTTACTTTTATATCTTTTTTAATATTGGGTTTAATTCCTTTGGTAGTCTACGTAGTGGATTATATCTATCCTTTAAGTAGTAATTTGTTCTTTATCGCTTGTCTATTGACCTTTTTTAGTTTTACGGTAGTTGGTTATTTGAAATCTTATGTCACTCAGACGAGTATATGGAAAGGTATTTTAGAAACTTTAGTATTAGGCGTTTCGGCAGCAGCAGCAGCTTATTTTGTGGGTGATTTCTTAGAAAAATTACTAAATTAAGACGTTAAAGTAATTTACTCGTTTTATATTTAAATATAAATAAAATTAAATCTGAGTAAAAATATGTTTAGTCTTTAAAATTGTATGGTTTCCATGAAAAATTAATACCTTAAATAACAAATGCCTCTGAA
>CALFWI010000036.1 GCA_937928615.1 uncultured Saprospiraceae bacterium
ATTATATCGCCCCTTTGGGGCTGGGCAGAACCAATGGATTGCAATAAATTTGACGGGTACAAAATCTAGCAATTAAATACTGAACACTCAATACTATTTATATATGAAATTTAGCAAAAAAACCGTCCTCTTTTATCTCCTATTTTGTCTGTTTTTTTTGAGTTGTGACACCAACCAATCTCAAAATAGTAATGCTGGAAATAACGAACCCACCCATCCTAATTTAATTACAACCGTTAAAGGAATTAACTTAATAAAAGAGAATCTAGGAAAATACCCTTTAATAGATAATGCCATTAAAGACATGAAGGGTTTAGTGGGGGAAGAATTAACCAAAGAAAAAGATTTCCCAATTTCTAAAGACCCTTCGGGCGGCTACTCGCATGAAAAGCACAAAAGTAATTATTTGATGATGTATCGGGCAGCGATGTTGTATCAAGTGCTGGGCGAAAAAAAATATGGTACCTATGTCAAAGAAATGCTATTGGGCTATGCTGACTTATTTCCAAAATTAGGGCTTCATCCTTATGGAAAATCCTATTCTCCTGGGAAATTATTTTGGCAAGGCTTGAATGATGCGGCCTATTTAGTCCACGTCATTCAAGCGTATGATTGTGTTTATTATGAGCTTTCCAAAGAAGAAAGACAAGCCGTAGAAACGAAATTACTAAAACCGCTGGCTGATTTTTTATCTATCGGTTCTCCAAAAATGTTCAACAGAATACACAATCATGGTATCTGGTTGAATGCAGCCGTTGGGATGACGGGCTATGTTTTGGAAGACAAGGAGTTAATTAAAAGAGCCTTATACGGGGCTACAATAGATACCACCTTAGCCATTTATCAAAATGTGGATTATAACGATAGTTCTTTAAAGGGATTTGACCCAAAAAGACCAGCGGGCTATTTCATGCAGTTGGATAATTTATTTTCACCAGCGGGGTATTTTACAGAAGGGCCTTATTACCAGCGATATTCGCTTTGGCCATTTGTTTTATTCGGACAGACCATTCAAAACAACGACCCAAGCATTAAGATTTTTGAATACCGAGATTCCATCCTTAAAAAAGCAGTTTATACAGCCTTTCAATTAACCAATACCAATGGCGATTTTTTCCCATTCAATGATGCCCTTAAAGGGATGTCTTTTAAGTCTCCAGAATTGGTTTTGGCATTAGATGTTATTTATCAAAACTATGGGGAAGACCCAGCATTAATTGATATAGCAGCCAAACAAAATACGGTTGTTTTTAGCGAAGGTGGATTTAAGGTAGCCAAGCATGTTGCAGAAAATAAAGCAAAACCATTTACTTGGAAGTCTGTCAATCTTGGAGACGGAGCAGATGGCAAACAAGGAGGTGTTGGGATTTTAAGACAAGGCCCTTCTTCCGACCAATTATGTCAAATCATGCGCTATACTTCTCATGGTTTAGCACATGGGCATTATGACAAACTGACTCAATTACTATACGATAAAGGCAATGAAATTTTACAAGATTATGGGGCAGTACGCTGGGTAGCGGTTATTCAAAAAAACGGCGGCAGGTATTTACCTGAAAATACAACTTGGGGAAAGCAAACCATATCGCATAATACATTGGTGGTTGATGAAAAATCGCACTTTAATGGAGATATTGATGAATCCTCTAAACATCATTCTGACTTATACTTTTATGATGCGACCAAAGCCGATTATCAAATTATGAGTGCCGTTGAAAAGAATGCCTATCCAGGTATAAAGATGCACCGTACTTTTGTCATGATTACGGATACCCTACTGGTAAGACCCTTTGTTTTGGATATTTTTAATGTGACTTCAAAAACAAAACATCAGTTAGATTTGCCTTTCCATTATCTAGGAGAAATTATGGATATGTCTTTTGAGTATGAGGTAATGGATGCTGCTTGGAGACCCTTGGGAAAAGCGAACGGCTATCAACACCTATGGCTAACAGGTAAAGGAAAAACAAAAGAACCACAAGCCAAATTTACTTGGCTTAATGATGGACGGTTTTATACAATTACAACCCTTAGCAATGAAAATACTGAATTAATTTTAGCTAGATTAGGCGCGAATGACCCTGATTATAATTTACGTCCTGACCCTGCTTTTATTATTAGACAAAAGGACGCTAAAAATCATACCTTTGTTTCTATAGTGGAACCACATGGGTCTAAAAATTTAAATACAGAAATAGTCACAAATCCGTATGGAGATGTTAAAAAATTAAGCATCGTACATCAAGATAAAGACTATATTGCAGTAGAAATTTTAGTGGAAAAAGAAAAAATACTAGTTGTCCTTTCTCTGAATGAGCATGATGAAAAGCAATCGCATTCTTTGACAATTGACGGGAAACTACGGCAATGGGAAGGCCCTTATAGGCAATGGTTTTATAAGTAAAAAGATGATCAAAAAAATATTTAAAAGAAATTGGCATTTTCTAATAATAAACCTCCAATGAAAAAAGCCAAACAAATACCCGAAATAAATTTCCCCAATAGGCAAAAAAAGGATTTTGAATTTGGAGTGGTTACGAATTATGAAGTGCTACGGGATAATTTACCGACGACCCACAATCCTTTTCGACCGCATCGGGTACACTTTTATGTTATCTTATTTATTACAGAAGGCGCAGGTTGGCATTTTATAGATTTTAAAAAATATCCTTACCAAAGAGGAAGTGTTATTTTTATAGCCAAAGGACAAGTCCATGCATTTGAAAAGAACTTAAATAGAAAAGCGACTTTTTTCTCCTTTACTGAAAAATTCTTAAACAAAAGCAACCTAGGGTCTAACCTAATGCAACAAATCAATTTATACAATTATCACCTTTATTCCCCTTTATTACAATTAGCCGCAGCAAAAATTGAATTCTTTGAAACGATCGCCAGAAGAATTACTGATGAATTTTATGCACAGGATGATTTTGCTACGGAAGAAATTATTAGTTCTATGCTAAAGATATTTTTATTATTAGCAGAAAGAATTAGAAAAGAGACCGTTTATGATTCCACTCCTACCCCACATTATCCTACCTTTTTAGTTTTTCAAGGATTATTGGAAAAGCATTTATTGACTAATCGAAAAGTCCAATATTATGCTCAATTAATGAATCTTTCTACTAGGCAGTTGAATCGAATTACGCACGCTGTTATTCATAAACCGACCAAACAATATATCGATGAACGCCTTATTATGGAAATGAAACGTTTTTTGATGAATACCGATTTAAGCATTAAAGAAATTGCTTACCAAACTGGTTTTGATGAACCTACCAATTTTGTAAAGTACTTTAAGAAAGAGGTTGGTATGACCCCTTCCGCTTTTCGAAAAACGTATTAGTTTAACATTTCTTAGATTAGATGGCTGGTCTGAGCATTTTTCAGCATCATGCTACTTAGAGTAGAGGTTTAAGTCATATTTTGAAAATGTCTGATTTTTACCATTATGCCTACCATTTTGACCTACTTCTACCCCTCTGTTTGCTAGTATCTTTGTGTCATCATATAATTTTAAAATAAATAGGCATGAAGAATAAAATGCATAACATACTCAAAATTAGTGCTTTATTAGGCTTTATTTGGCTATTTTTGACGAATGCGCTTAATGCACGAGAGGTGATTCAACCTAGTATATTCGATGTAATGAATTATACCGAGACGTTAAATTTAACCATCGAAACGGAAGTAGATTCTCTAAGCGAAAATCGAAGAAGTGCGGCTGAATATCCAAGTAGTTTAAGTTTTGAAGATAAAAATGGACAACTACAAACCTTTGCCCTTAAAATTGGCGTAAGAGGTATCTTTAGAAGGATGAGGTGTAGTGGAATTCCACCCTTGAAGTTGAATTTTAAAAAGAAAGCATTAACTGCAGCAGGATTGGCAAAATTTGATGATTATAAATTAGTCACTTATTGTATTGATAATAAAAGCGATGCTAAAATTTTGTTATTAAAAGAATTTTTGGCTTATAAATTATATAACGGGCTTACCGATGAAAGCTATCGAGTCCAATTATTAAATATAACATTTAAAGACAATCAAACGGGGCGCAAAACCAAGCAATGGGGATTTATTATTGAAGATACCGCCTTATTAAGAAATAGGTTGGATGCTCAAAAAGTAGCAGAGACTAGAAACGTTGGTTTTGAAAAATTTAAGCCAACTCAAATTCGACAGATGGCATTATTTCAATATTTGATTGGGAATAGCGACTGGGATTTGAGGGTTAGCCGCAATATAAAATATATTAATAGAAACGGTCAATATTTAGCAATTCCCTATGACTTTGATTTTTCTGGTTTGGTGAA
>CALFWI010000037.1 GCA_937928615.1 uncultured Saprospiraceae bacterium
TTGGCAAAGTATAGAATCTGAGATAATTACAGGGTTGGCTTCTCCTTCTACAATGATACTCAACGTCGTTGTATCACTACATAAATTTGGATTGGTATTACTACCTATAAAATTGAAAGTATAAATACCCGTTGCAGTTGGCGTAAATACAGGGTCTAAAATAGTTGCATCACTTAGGGTAATATTTGCTGGTGAAGGGTTAGCGGCTAAATCATTGGCATCTTCCCATTGATAATCCGTCACATCACCGCCAATACTTGCACCTAATTGCAAAGAAGTCCCCAAACAAATTCTTTCTATACCTGATGGTACAGAAACGGTACATTCATATTCAACAAATCCTGCATCAACGGTGATTATACTATCGCCATTCGCCAATAAATAAGGCCCTGTTTGTAAAGTATTCGGGTCCATATCACTATCAATGCCATCATTTGCACTATTATCCGCTGTCGTTGCCGCAAAATTAGTTCCAGGTGAACCAAAGCCTACGACATATTCTCCTGCTGGTAATGGATTGAATAGATATTTGCCATCAAACCCTGTAAGTGTGGAAGCAATTGGTGTGGTTAAATTATTAGAATTGTATAAAAATACTTGTACATTTGGAATCCCAAATTCGTTGGGGTCTTGGACACCATCTCGGTTTTCATCTAACCAGACATAATCCCCTATAGTCGTTGACCCCGCACAAACGCCTTCCGTTAAATTTTGTTCAAAAAATGCAGTACACCCATTTGGGTCGGTATAGGTTAAGGTATAAGTTGCCGTACCAGCAAAACTAACTTCTGTGCTTGGGCTATTTGGATTGGCTAAGCCTGTAATCGGTGACCATTGATAATTAGAACCATCCGTCGGCCCACTTAAGCTAACTGGAAAACCCGCACAACCTTGAGTCGCTACCATGTCGTCCCTTTGTGGATAAATGGTCACATCAATCGTATCAAAAGAATAGCAATCGCCTTGTTTGATAGTTCTCAAGGCAAATTTCCAATCCAAATTCGCGCCACTTACATTGACAAAAGAAAGGTCTGTTTGGGCGATATTTACATCTTGAATAGCCGTGATATTAGAACCATCCACACTAATCCATTCATAGGTATATCCTGCTACTGGGGTTGGCCCAACTTGGATGGTTTCTCCTGAACAAACGGTATAATCTTTGTCAAAAACATAGGTCGTTTGTGCTTGGACTGGCAAAGAATAACTCGTTGGACAAGAACAATTATTTTTATTATCACTTACTGCAATTAGATTACAATAAATATTGGCAGGAATCGTGAAATCTCCAGTAATTGTTGTCGAAGTTAAAGCAGGAATTCCATCTGTAGTTACGATGGACCCTAATAAGGAATCTGGAGTAGAAAACTTTCCATTCCCATCAATGTCAGCATAAATATCAACCGTAGTTGTAAATCCATCAGGTACGGAAACACTACTATTATTAAAAACAGTCGCAGAAGTCGTATACGTTTCATCTGTTCCATCAATGACAGAATAAATTTGAAAATCTGTAAATTCTAATTCTGGCACAACATAGACCACATTTCTAGCAAATTCGTCCGAGGCAGCTCGAACGGTACAAAACTCTCCTGTTGATTGACATTGGACAATCGCAGAGGAAAAAGACTGTATCGTCATCTGATAGTCTGTACATTGTTGTCCTTGAACGGTTGCTTTTACATCTAGTGTAAATGCTGCCGTCATTCCTGCGGATAAACCATCTATCAAATCTATGTATAAAATTTGTTCGCCATTAACCGTTTGAATAATAGGTGCTGTGGTCACTGAATTTTGAACATTCTGATAAGAACCAGGTACATATTCTAGACCAAAAGGTAACATGATTCGAATGGAATCATTTGGGCTAATAGGGGCACTACCGTTCCCTACTGTTAAGTTAATATTCAAAGGGATTTCTTCATCTAAACAAGGATTAATCGTCAAATCTCCTGCACCTACATCGGAAATAAATGGCGCTGTTACCCCAATAATATCAACTGCTTCCGCTGGTGAGAATCTATAATTCGTTAATTGCCCACAGGCATCATAAGCATAGCCTAAAAAACGAACGGAACTACCTGAGGTATAACCACACTGTGTCTCTGTATCAAAGCGAACTCTTAAGAAATTATTTAATAAATCCGTCGTACCCACTAAACCTAAAGAATCTAATAAATCATCTTGTTCGGTAATGTTAATTTCATAAACATTCCCAAATAAATTCGTCGGATCATTTACCGTTACAAACGTTGGCGTTCCTGTTAATGAAACAGGATAGGCTAATTCAAAACTTCCTGGTACATAGTTTACATCTTGCGGTAAAAAGAACCGTAAGAAAATATCATTTAGATAGCCTAATCGCCCACTACTCATCTCTAATTCGTAAGTCGTTGGTGTACATAAATCCCCCATAACCGTACCAGAGGGTTGCAAAATAGTCATCCCCAATTCTGCATCTACAGGTTGCACTAAAACGACATCACTTTCTACACACTCTGCTTCTTGAAAAGTAGCAGGATAGCCTTCACAACTCCAACCTGTATTTAAAGTTAAACTATCTATTTCACAGCTATTGGTAATCATACAAAGTTCAAATTTCTTCTCTGTATTACCATTCAAATCCCCTAATTCATAAATATCTGTAGTTGGATTGAGGTATAAACTATCACTTCCTACTGTAACTTCTCTTAAACTGGTCACAATAACTGCGCCTGTAGCACTTTGAAATTGTAAAAAAGTATTGCTAGCATTATTATTATTGTTATTGCTTACCGTCAATTCAAAACAAGAATTTTCGCCGCTAATTTCTACAATGGCTACACTTGCTTGTACGCCTACTTGTGGCCCTCCTGTGTAAGTAAAATTATTATCTCCTGTCGTCGTTTCGGAGGTTTGTCCAAAGAAATTAGGGTCTAAATCCCATTCAATTGCGTAAGGCATATTATATACACCTGGTTCCGTAAAACAGCCTCCTCGAAGTCGAGTTCTAATTTCAAATCTTGCCCCATCGTCTAAAAATGGAATGCCACCATTATCCATTACATATTGCTCAACATTTAAGGTATAATCTGAACCATTCACCAATACATAGGGGGAATTGGCTAAAACTGTTTGGTCATAAAGCGTAAAACCATCTTTTCTTCTAATAAGAATTTGAAAATTGATAATATCTAACGCTGGTTTGGTAACTGTGTGTAATTTGGGGAATCGCCAATTTTCGCGATATTCATTTGGAAAATAATCAAATCCTGCATCTCCACTATTCCCTAACCAAGTCTGTTGTTCCCACTCATGGCTAAATAAATTACATCCTCCTTGTGTGAAGTTTCCTTGAATAAAAAAAGTCTCGTATAACCCAATTTGGTAGATATTATCTGCCAAATCATTACAACGAAACATCGCGCCACCATAATCTTCATCACTTACAAAGAATCTTGCTTCCAAATTCTGATTATGGACGCCTGCACTCACATCTTCTAAAATTCTAAAGAAAAAGTCGATTTTTACAGAGTCCCCTGGTGCATAGAAAAAATCGGCAGGTAAATCAGTACAGCCTAAGGAAATTAAGTTAGCGACACTTAAATTATTAACTAGATTATTCCCATCTTTAAATTGTTGGATAATATTACAAGTATAAGTGGTATCCATATCCGTATCATAAATCATGAGTTCCGCACCTAAAGGTAGGTAATCGGAAATGGCCATATCTAAAGTAGCAAAAGCAAATTGAAAAGAATCTACCCCATTGACATACCCTTCATAATGTGCTTTTACCGTATCTCCTCTAATCACCCG
>CALFWI010000038.1 GCA_937928615.1 uncultured Saprospiraceae bacterium
TCTTCTTTGATATTGCCAAATTTTTCAATGTATATTCTAAATTCTTTCATGGTATTTTGTAATTATAGTCTATTGGATAAATCTAAGTAAATTCTAGTTGTTTTAATAGTATTACTGCCCGAAAATTATTACACGCACTTCGTTCTTCATTTATCAAGAACTTCTCCCAAGTAAATTTTACTTAGAAGTTACGTTTTACGCCTTTTGCTACTTCCCGACACATCTGTACTATTATTTATATATATCCTTTTTTGGTTTGATTTTTGCCGCTCCCATAAGTTAGGTTTGTGCGAAAGCAACTGTTTTTTAAATGTATAAGTTGTTAATTTATAATGAATTGTATAATAGTTGATTATAAATTAATAAAAAATATATTTATTTTAAATTATCTTTTGCAACACCAAGAAAGAACAAAAAACAAGCACCGATTACAAAAGAAAAAACTATGTTTAACCGAATCTTCCCAAAACTTAACCACGGCTGCCCCCAATTGTCTTTGGGTGTATTAGGGGAAGCTTTGGGTAAATTAACGGTATTAGGATTACTGTTATTTTTTACCTCCTTTACTGTTCTTGGGCAATCTAATTTGACCCTTTCATTGGCAGAAGAATCTGTATTATTAGATCAGTTAGTCGTTTGTGGCGCACCTGATGAGCAGACCGTTGTGTTTACCATTGCTGGAACGGAAACAGCTCCTCGAACCAATATTACAGCTACCTTAGCCTTGTTCCCTGGAATCACTTTTGCTAGTTTAAATACCGCAACTACCACTTCAGGAGTTACCCTTACGGATGGAACAAATCCTAGTCAACCCATCTTTTCCTTACCAGATTTAGACCCGACTGCGCTGATGCAAGTGGCTATTGTGTTTTCGGTAAATACGGATTGTGCTATTTTGGATACGCTTGGTACGACCAATTTACAAATCTTTGATACTTGGCAATTAGACTACCAATTGGACGGAACGACCTTGTCGGAAAATTTTGATGGAGTAGAATATAAGGATGCGATTGCTGTGCCTAACCTAAATTTAGCTGTGCCCGATTTAGCGGGCCCTTTTAGTATGGGGATGGAAGTTCGTAGACAGTTGACGGTTTCGAACAGTGGTTTAAATAGTTATTTGTCCACCTTTGATTATCAAGTGACCCAAGAGGCGGGGTTAGCTTATCAAGCAATACTCGTTAATGGAACACCTATTAGTTTTAAAAAAGAAGTAACGACTAATAATGATACTTTAATCACTGCAACGATTATTGGAGATTTTTTTATTGGGAATACTAAAGAACAAGGGGCCGCAGGAAATAATGACCTGTTATTTGATGTAGATGAGGTATTGATTATTGAAGAAGTGCTTATTTTAACGAGTTGTGGCAATGATGGCGATAGTAATTTAGGCACTACCCATCAGGTCAATTGGGGATGCAATACCGTCATTTGCCAATCTGAAACCAATTCTGCTAACCTACCTATTGGGACTGGAGAAGCTTTAATTGGATTTACGCATAATCAAGAGGCGACCGTAGATGCGGGGTATTGCGAAGGAGGCAACTTAGCAATCACCGTTACCAATAATGGATTTGAATTTGATGAAGACTTTGGAGCGATTTTAAATATTTCTACGGGAGTAGGATTTGCCGTTGGGACGGAATTTTTATTAGCGGACCAAGGTTATGAAATTACTAGTTTGACCATTGGAGGCAGCTCGGTTATTGATGCTCCCAATGGATTGATTGCTTTAAATAATAACCCAATTTTTGCTACTGATCCAGATGGTGCTGGTGGATTAGAAGATGTGGACGGAGACGGCTTTTTTGATGATTTGAGAATTGGAGAGCGCTTTATTATCACCGCAACTTATGGAACTTCTTGTTCGGTTGGGAATCAATTTGACCTTGAAGACGACTGCGATAATGATTTCAGAGGGAATTTTGATGGTAAAATTGAATACACCAATGGTTGTGGCGATAGTGGGGAAAGCCTTTTTGATAACTTTTATCGAAGTGCTAATTCTGGTGCGACCAGAGAAGTTTGTACGGATCCAGATGCTTTTAATGATAACGATGAATTTACCGTCATTTATAGTGGCGAACGTCGGATGTCTAATTTTAATAGAACTTGTGCAGGAAATGATGAAGTAAGAATTTCTGTGACCTTACCTCCAGGCATTGCTTTAAGCAATCAAACGAGTATCCAGCAAGATACGACTCGTCATTTTCCTACCGCTATTAATGGGGATGCAGAATCAGTGATGACTTTTGATGCTGCCGTCTTGAATTTAAATAATGATTATCAAGTAAATTTTGTTTTTGAAACACAATGTGCTCCTGTAGGACCGACTTCTTTTCCTGTGGAAATCACCTATTTCTGTCCTGAATGTAGTTGTAGTCATATTTGGTATTGTGGTATTCTGGAAGGTGCCATCTTACATGCGGCAGGCGCTCCTTGTGCAGAATTTGTTTGTGAGACAGGTTTACAAACAACGAATTTCTCGGTAGAAAGAAACACTTTTGGTTTTACAGACGCTAGTTTTTCTACGCCTTTTCAAGCGGATTTAGCTAATAAGAAAGTAGCCTTAAGTTGCGATTCTGTGTTAATGAAAATGACCAATGTTGTGGGGAATCAAACACTAACAGATAGTATTGGTTTAACCATTAATTATAATAATGCCGATGGGAGTGATTCTGAGGCAACGTCCTTTTTATTTGCTTTTGCGAATGTAACCATTCAATCGGGAGGGAATACAAGAACTTGTATTTTAGATACGACCGCTTACAGGGTTGAAATACAAGGGAGTAATAAAACGATGTTTTTTGATTTAAGTAGTTGTCTAAATGGAATTACTTTAAATAAGGGGGATGAAATTAGTTTTGACGGACATTTTTCTGTTAATCCAGATGGGCCCATTCCATCGAATACCTTTAAGAAAATACCTACCCTTAGGGGAAGTGGTTATGCGGTTATTGATGGGCAACTATATGATGATTGTGATTCTTTTGGAGAATTGTTTCGATTGGCTAAATTGAATACGACTTTTTCTGGCCCTAGTAATGCGACTTTTCCTAAAGGTTGTGCTACTTCTGTGTTACAATATACGGTGTCTAAAAGTATTAATGCCAATGCCATGCGGGAATTTTTTGGCGAAGAACAC
>CALFWI010000039.1 GCA_937928615.1 uncultured Saprospiraceae bacterium
AAAATTGATGAAGAGATAGCCAAACGTGTCGGACACCTTTGAGGTGTCCGACACGTAATTATCAATTTTCAATCTGACTATCTATCCAATCTTAAGTCGTTGACCACTAAGAACTAACGGTTACCAAATTCTTAGCAACCGCTAATGTCTCTGCCGTTTTATGGTAACTAGAACAAGTAATGTCCATTTTCATTGCCCCTAAATCAATCTGAAGTTCCGCCCAGTCCTCCTTATTTATCCATTTAATATGCAAGTTGTTATTTGTCGTTTCTAGTAAATTAAATCCACCGTCAAAAGCAGGATGGTTATTCCTAAAAAGCATCAATTCTTTTAATGCTTGAATGACAGGTCTTTCTAAATGCGCATTTACTTCACTCTTGGTATAATAATGACGATTAATATCTCGACCTACATTGGTTTTAGCCAATAGCTCCATATCATTCTCTCCTGCAAATAGTCCGACATAATAAACTTGTGGGATGCCCGGTACAAAAAACTGAATGGCTCTTGCCATCAAATAAGCATTTTCATTTCTACCTAAGGCATCAAAATAAGTACAATTAACCTGATATAAATCTAGATTTGAGGCAGCTGCACCTGTTGCTTTTAAACTATCTTTATTGCTATTGATATGTATTTGTTCAACAATTTTATTCAAAACAGCGTCTTCTATTAAACCAGCATTTCCATCTTCCGAAGCGACATCTACAATGCCAATCCCATCATGCGTATCTAATACGGTAACCGCATTTCTCGGACTAACTGCCAACCATTTTTTAAGACTCCCAGCATTTTTATTAAACAAAGTATCTAAAACCAAGACAGGAAGGGCAAAATCATAGACATAATCTACCCGCTTCGCAATTTCAACCTGCGTTTTATAATAAGCATGAATTTCTACCAATGCCTGAATACCTTTAGCCTTTGCTTTTTCGGATAACTGAGCAATAAATTCATAGGTTTCTTCAATCATAAAACAAGAAGTACCTTGTTTTTTTATCGCATAGCCTGCTGCATCTAAACGAATCATCGTGATGCCAGCTTTTTGAAAGGTCTCTAAAATACTATCTAAATAACGTATTCCCTCTTCACTTGAAACATCAATATCTATCTGATTACTAGTAAAGGTTGTCCAAATCAACTTACTCGAACCATCCTTTAATTTAAAGGTAGTGAATGGTAAACTTGGGCGAGGTCGGTAAATACTTAGTATATCTTTTTCCGTTGCCCCATTGGGAAACACCCTATCGTGACTCAAAAACAAAGCAGTATATTCAGAAGCGGTTCCTTTTTCCAAATAATCTTGAAATTGAACCGATTTCGCAGAGACATGATTCACAATCAAGTCTGCCATAATATCCACTTCTTGACTCAATGCTTTTAAGTCTTCCCAATCGCCCAATCTTGGGTCAATTAATTCGTGATTAATGGGGTCAAAACCTGCATCTTCGCCATCAATTGGATAATAAAAAGGCAAAATATGCAAACCTCCAAAAAGTCCTTTTAATTCTTTTTGAAATAAACTTTTTAAGTCGGTTAGATTATTGCAGCCTAATCTATCCACATAAGTTATGAGTTGTACTTTATTCTTCATCGTCAACTAGTAATTGGTTATTTAACAATTTCATGCGTAAAACAAATATCATTTTTTAATCAGATGTTAAATATAAATTATAATTGTTGGAAGAATACGTTGATGCGATTAAAAATTGGAGGTCATTATTCCGCAACGGATAGCGCAACCCGTTGATGTTGATAAGTTTATTATAGAATATAATGAAAGGTGAGGAAAAATGTCTTTTTTAGCCATTGGTATATAAAAGTGTTTCATTTGTTCTTGATAGATAAGTTAGAGAGATTTTTTCCTCATTCTGCTTAAGAAAAGGACAAGAGATTTTTAGCTGATAATTAGTTTTTTACATTTGATTAATCTGACTGCTGACAGTTAAAACTATCAATTATTTAGCTGACGCTCTATTGTATTAAAAGTTATTAATCCAACTGGTTTTCAACATTATGAAAGTTCATTATCTACAGTTGATACATTTCTGTTACTTTAGAAAGCTAAGCCTTTTAATTGGAGGTCTATTTTTACTTCCCGCTTATCAAATTGTAATAGATACGCCTACTATTGCTGAATCTGCCATCAATCAACTAAAATTTTAGTTCTTTAATCAATGAATATCGAATCAAAGCGTTTCTATCCTATATACATGACAATCAATATAAAACCTATACTATAGAGGCGCTCTATCGCCAAGCTGGTTTTAAATCAAAATCTTCCTTCCAAAATACTTTCAAAAAAATTGTAGGCGTGACGGCTTCTCATTATATTAAGGAATTGAAGAAAAATAAACAATCTAAAAATGATGAAGTACTATAACCACTTAAATTTGGGGGTTGTCTTTTTATCAACAAGGTAATTAATCTGAAAGAACGCTCAACAAGAATCCAACTCCACTAAATAAGTTGCTAATTCAATATGTTTCTGCAAAACCATCTTAGGATTTTCAATCAAATCAATCAATAAATCAGCCGCAGTTTTACCTACTTCGTAACCGGAATGTTTGATAAAGGTAATTTTAGGGTTTATGTAGTAAGGCAAATACCCATTACTAATACTAATAACGGCTATATCATGAGGAATAGACAATCCTTCTTCATTAATAATTTGAATCACAGCAGAGAGTATTTCATCCGTCATAATAAAAATAGCATCAGGCTTTTCTACCTGTTTTAATAGCTGTAAAAAATGGGCTTTTATTTCTTCTACAGAACTACCATGAATACAAAATCGCTCGTTATAAGGCAATCCATGTTTGTCCAACGCTGCTTTAAATCCTTCCTTTCTACGCTTCGTAATTGTTAAATTTTTATTGGCAAAAACACCCCCTATTTTTTGATAATTTCTCTTTGCTAGATACTGAACAGCCGTAAAAGCCGCATTAAAGCCATTAATTAAGACCCTAGCATTCGCTGCTTCTTTAATCACCTTATCAACAAAAACAACAGGGATATCATTTTTAGCAAAACCTTGGAAATGGTCGATATCTTTGGTCTCTCTCGTTAAACAAACTAATAAGCCGTCTACCCCAAAACTACGGCATAAGGTGATACATTCTTTTTCTTTTTCTAGGGAATCGTTGGATTGAAAAATCACCAAACTATAGCCTTTTTTTCTAGTAATTTCTTCAATACCTCGCACCATATCAGGGGAAAAGAAACGGCCTAGCTCAGGTAGGATTAACCCAAACAATTTACTCTTTCGCTGCCGAAAATTAACCGCCTGATTATTGGGAAAATAACCCAATTCATCTGCGACCCGTTTTACCTTATCTTTCGTAGTTTGCCCAATATCAGGATGGTTCTTTAAAGCCCTCGATACCGTAGAAGGACTGACTTCTAATAATTTCGCAATGTCTCTAATCGTAACTCTGCTCATAAACTAAAGATAAAGATGGTTAAGAAATCCACTTTTTAGCACAATCTTAGCTAAATCAAGAAAAAAGTTATCAACATCAACGGATAGCGCAACCCGTTGCGTAAAATAGATGACAAAATTAAAAATTTT
>CALFWI010000040.1 GCA_937928615.1 uncultured Saprospiraceae bacterium
AGTATCGGATTGTAGGTTTCAGTAGCATGTATTTATGATTAACCGAATGCCAACAATCCGATACCAATTTTTAACTTGCCTTCATCCCCCCATCAATAGCTAAACAATGTCCATTGACAAAAGAAGATTTATCACTTAACAACCATAAAATTGTTTCTGCCACTTCCATTGGTTTTCCTAAGCGCCCCATCGGTACATAGCGTCGAACACTCGTCTCTAACATTTCTGGGCTTAAACCATCTAAAATTGCCGTCTCTGTCCATCCTGGGCACACAGCATTTACTCTAATATTCAATTTGGCATATTCCATAGAAGCAGACCGTGTTAGCCCCACCACTCCATGCTTAGCGGCACAATAAGGGCTTCCTCCTGGCACTCCACCTAATCCTGCCAAAGACGCAACATTCACAATATTTCCGCCACCATGGTGCAACATGGCACTAATTTCTTCTTTCATACAATAGAAAACGCCGCTTAGATTAATCGCCATCATTCTATCCCAATTCTCGAATTTTATTTCGTGCAAAGGCGATAAGACACCACCAATCCCCGCATTATTTACCGCAAATTTGACGGGCCCAAAAGCAGCAATGGATTGTACCATTAATTCCTTTACTTCTTCTTTATTGGCTACATTACAAGCAATAAATTTAGCAGTGCCACCTGCTTCCTCAATCATGTTCACCGTTGCTTCTGCCGCCGCTTCGTTTATATCTGAAACAATAACTTTTGCTCCATGTTTCCCTAATAATACGGCTGTTGCTTGTCCAATTCCTGATGCTGCGCCAGTAACTACAGCACATTTGTTTTTGATAGAATCCATTGTTAGTTATGTGTTTTTTAGAACGATGAATGATGAACGATAAACGATGAATTCTGTTTTTCGAGTTCATCGTTCATCGTTTATCATTCATCATTAAAAGATTTAATTAGCTCGATTGGATTTTCCTGACCTAGGTGTTTTAGTATCATTGACATCCATTTCCTTATTTTCGCCCAAATTAATAATTAAATCTTGAATGGCATCAGGAAACTGAGTTTTTAGGTTAGGATTTTTAGTAGAAATAGTTTCTTGTTGTGTTATGATAGGAAATTGCTCCCTTAACCAATTCAATGCTCCCTGAGCAGAAAGCAACCAATTTGGTTCTAACATGACATTATGAGACAATTGTTCATAAAATTGATAGTCCGTCTGCTGAAATTTATGGGTGTATTCAGATTCTGCCCTAGCAATAATATTATCTTTCCCTGCACCTTGCACGAGCATAGGCATAGACAAATTTTTCCTTCGCTTAATTTTAGCTAATAAAAAATCAAAAAGCATTACCCGAAAAGATTCTCCGCCCAATTTTTTAGCGTAAACTTCCATTGGCTCTTTGGCTAGCGTATCAGAAAACAAAAGCGTCGATGCTTTTTCGGTAGAATTCACTAAATGAAACAAATCAAGCGTAGCGACCAGTTTCAGCATGGTTATTGGCTGTTCCCAAAATAATTTAAAAAATAGGCGCCAAATCGGTTTACCAGGAACGGTCGCCATTAAAATAGCTGCGTGGCAATCATGCTTTTCCAAATATTTTTGAATGATATATCCGCCCATAGAATGTCCAATCAGAACAAAAGGTTGACTAATTTGAGCTAAGGCAAGTTCTAAGTGATTCAAGTAATCCGCAATACGATATTTATTAATCCCTTTTTGGTCTTTACTAGCACCATGATTAGGTAAGTCAAAAGTATAGCATTCGTAACCATGATCTGTAAAAAAAGGAATAAAATGTTCTTGCCAACACCAAGCACCATGCCAAGCACCGTGTACAAAAACTAAAGCAGGTTGGTTTTCTTTGAGCAATTGAGGTTTACTCTTGATTAAGTCAATTTCCATAGCGTGTAGTCGTTTAGAATAGTTGTAGAGATAATTCTTCTAGTTCAAATTTCATACCCAAAAACTATAAGAGATATAGGGCATCGTTTAATAAAAGAATAAAAATAATAGCCTCACCTGCAGGACGCCTTTGAGGTGTCCTACACGTAATATTCATTTTTTGAGCAACTATCTATAGTGTTATATTTCATGTTATTTAATTTTTAATAAATTTATTATAATTCAATATTATAGTTTTATAAATTTTAAATATTTGATTATCAATATTTTATTAAAAATAAAAACAAATATAATTATTTATTATTTATTATTTATATCTAAATGCCAGTATTATACAAATAACAAATTTCAAAAATTTGTAACTTTGTCCTAAGTGTAGCGTCCAATTACTATCCAACAGATTATAAGTTCTAAGTCCAAATAAGCATAGTATTATAACCAATACCTATTTGTCAATCGCTTATAATCTTTTAACCAACTCAAAAGTATATTGGATTTTTTGTGTTAAAACAAACGTTACACAGTAAATTTCATGAACATTAGAAGGAGAAAATTGATACTTAAAAAATCTATTACCCATGATTTTTAAGGCCATTAATTATAAAAATTCTGCTTCGCCAAAAACCGAGGGCTTATGAACTTTTTTACCTACTTGAAACAAGTAGCTCTTCTTACCTTGTTTATCCCTGTTTTTTCTATTTCTCTATCTGGTCAATGTGGTCAACCTGACGGCACCATTATTGTAAATTCTGCCAACGATTCAGGTGTTGGTACCCTAAGAGATGCCATTAATTGTGCCAATATTTTTCAAGGGCCTAATCGCATCATTTTTGATATTCCAACCAGTGACCGAGTCGTTATTCTAGTTGGTAGTACCACCAATCAACCACTACCCGACTTAATCAATCCAGCTACTATTATTGATGCCACGACTCAATCTGGCTATGGTGTTAATGGCAACTTTGAACCTAGAATTATTTTAGACGGCGCTACCCCTACTTGGACTGCCCCAATTAACGCGCTTAAAATATATGGGAATGGAACGGAAATTTATGGATTAGAAATACGCAATTTCCCCGATGACGGAATTGATGTATCTGGGGGCGACAATGTCGTTATCGGAGATGAAGAAAAAGGGAATGTTATTTATAATTGTGGTATTGCCCAAGATTTCTTTCCTGATACTGGAAATAATGGCCCTTTTAATGGCGTAGGAATTGTCGTCAGTTCAGATGCAGATAATATAACAATCGCTAATAATATTATTGGAACAGATTATCCTCAAAACCCCAATTTAGGCAATGAATGGGCTGGAATTTATACCAGAAGTGGTTCTGATTTTGCTTTAATTGAAAATAACATTATCACTGGTAATGAGATTGGCGTAAGGATTCGCAATGCTTTTGGTATTCGAATTACCGAGAATGAGATGTCTTGTAATACCATAACTGGCATTCAATTAGTGGATGGGGGAAATGACGATAAAGCTGCTCCGATTATTAGCACTGCCAGTAATACGCAAATTACAGGAACGGGAAGCGTAGGCAATGAAATAGAAGTATACATCGCAGAGGGCTGTGCCAATGCTCCTTGCCAAGGTACTATTTTTCTAGGTAGAACGATTGTACAAAATGACGGTACTTGGGCATTAAATGCGCCGTTTACGCAAGATTTAATTAATAGTGAAAATATAACCGCTATTGCCTTAGACAATAATGATCGGACTTCTACTTTTAGTGCTTGTGTAACAGCCGCCGTGCAAAATAATAACTGTTCAGATGCTAGTGGCATTATTTGGGTAACAACGAACAATGATGCTGGAGCAGGGTCGCTACGGGCAGCGATTGAATGTGCCAATGCGACGCCAGGGCCAAATACCATTCAATTTAATATTAATGGAGGTGGCAGACAACAAATCAATGTCGGTTCAACGACTAGCACAGAATTACCCTTTTTACGAGACAGCCGAACCATTATTGATGCAACTACCCAACCGGGGTACGGTGCTGGTGGTGTCTTTCAACCTCTAATTGTTTTAGATGGAAGTGGGTACGATTGGCGGTTTCCGCATAATGCCATTTGGGTAAGGGCCGATAATTGTGAGATTTATGGTTTAGAAATTCGCAATTTCCCTGATGATGGCATAGATATTACTGGTGGCGATTTTAACATTATTGGCGCACCGAATAAAGGAAATGTATTATATAATTGTGGTTCAGAAAAAGATATTTTTGAAGACGACCCTGCCCAAAGAAGTTGGAATGGCTGTGCCATTGTGATGAAAAATGGTGCTCAAAATACCATTATCCAAGGAAATATCATCGGTACTAATTTTGAACAAACCCTAACTATTGGCAATGAATTATGCGGAGTGATTTTAGAAAGAAATGATAACAGTAATAACTTAATTGGTGGAACAGGTGCAGGAGAAGGAAATATCATTGCCTATAATCCTATTGGTGTAGCCGTTTTCGGTGGTTCTATCAATAATAGCATCTTGGGCAATTCCTTTTATTGTAATGAAAACAATGGTATTGAATTAAGTGCAGATGGTAATAACGCTCAAACAGCTCCTGTTATCAATACGGCTTCTGTTTCAGTTATCAACGGTACAGGGGAGAATGGAGCAACAGTTGAAATATACACGACCAGTAATAATTGTACAGCAGGCCCTTGTCAAGGGAATACTTTGATTGGTAGGGCAACAGTAGTCAATAACGTTTGGAGAATGGATGCGCCTTTTTTGAATGGCATCATCCTCCAAAGTGACGAACAAGTCACTGCTCTAACCACAAGTGCTGACGGTAATACCTCTGCCTTTGGCGATTGTATCACAATCTCGGGTATTGCCCCACCACCAGCTGATTGTAGTATAGATTTAGGTATTTCAGGATTTAATAATGAAAGTTGTGTAGGGAATGATGGTACATTTACCCTATCTTCTAGTAATGCCACACAACCTATCACTTACGATTTTGGCAATGAGACCGTCACTCAAAATCCAATTTTTTCCAATTTAACGGCAGGCACTTATACGGTAACTGCGACAGATGTCGCAGGCTGTAATGCAAATTTAACGGTTATTATTTCTCAAGACCCTACCCCATCGTTAAGTATTACCAATACAGATAATGAAAATTGTGGCGCAGCAGATGGGAGTTTTACGGTTCAAGCTACTGGTGGAAGAGGACCGTATATCTATGAATTAGATAATGGACAAATCAGTCGTACACCTACTTTTAATAGTTTAGCCGCAGGTGATTATACGGTTTCTGTAATAGATGCCAATAATTGTACCGCTTCACAAGCAATAAGCATCCAAAGAACAGGGACGATTAATGTATCCATAGCAGATATGCGAGATGATAATTGTAGTGGCGCCAATGGTGCATTTAGAATTGCGGCTACTGGCGGTCAAACACCTTACACTTATGATTTAGGAAATGGTGCAGTGACGAGCAATGAATTCACAGGATTAACGGCTGGCAATTATGCCTTAACCGTAGTCGATGCTAATAATTGTTCTACTATCGCCAATATTAACATTAATGGCAGTTCCGCCCCCGTCACAGCAATCAATAACGTTACCCAAACAACTTGTGCCCAATCGACTGGGGGGGTCAATATTTCGGTAACTGGCGGTGCAGCCCCATTTCAATATAATATTGGCAATGGAAACGTTGCATCGGGTAATTTCACAAATTTAGCCGCTGGCAATTATGTCATTACCGTAACGGATGCCAACAGTTGTACAACGACTCAATCCATTACGATTAATGAACCTTCCAGTCCTGCCTTAAGTATTGTTGCCAGTCAAGACGCAGCTTGTGGGAATGCCGATGGTTCGCTTTCGGTTATTTCTGCTGGCGGACAAGCGCCTTATACCTATGATATTGGTCAAGGCATTACGACCAATCCCAATTTCAATAATTTAGCAGAAGGCAATTATACGGTAACTGTTTACGATGCCAATAACTGTACCGATGAAATGACGGTCAATATTAATAACTCTCCAACGCCCACCGTAGCTATTGCTAATAAGCAAGATGCTTCTTGTGATTTGAATAATGCGATTTTAACCCTTGAAGGAACGGGGGTTGCTCCATTTACGTATGACCTTGGAACAGGCCCTACCACCAATCCAACCTTTAATGAGTTAGCCGCAGGTACATATACCGTTACCTTGACAGATAATAATAATTGTACGGCTAGTACCACTATTGAAATTGAAAGTACTGGCGGTCCACAAATAAATGTCCAAAACACTTCCGAAGCTCGATGTGATAGAGCCAATGGTTCTATTACCGTCAATGCCTTTGGAGGCTTTGCCCCCTATACTTATGATATTGGAGATGGCCCTACGGACAATCCAGCGTTTGATGACCTAGCAGGCGGTAATTATGTGGTCACCTTAACGGATAATAGTGGCTGTACCGCGACACAATCTATTACTTTAGGGAATATTCCTGCACCTACTTTTGGTATCGGAGATATTGTGGATGCAAATTGCGGAGAAGCCAACGGAAGTTTTAAGGTATCTGCCTTCGGTGGACGACCTCCTTACCTATTTAGCATCGGTGGAGAAAGTACCCCAAATCCAGATTTTTCTGAATTAAAAGCAGGCGCCTATACCATTTTGGTAACAGATGCGAATAACTGTGCCACCGCTTTGAGTGTTTTCATAGAAGGAACGGAGATGCCAGAAATAGCGGTAGTCAACCAACAAGCGGCTAGTTGTAGTGCAGCAGACGGACAATTCGACTTAACCGTAACAGGCGGTGTTGCTCCTTATTTTTTCGATTATGGCGAAGGCGAATCGACTAATAACACTTTCCGAAATTTAAGCGCAGGAAGTTATGAAGTCACCATCACAGATGCCAGTAACTGTAGTCAAGTCAAAACGATAGCAATTGCAGGAAGTACCGAAATAAATTTGGCGATTACCAATCAATTGCCCGCTGCTTGTGGGGAGAATAATGGTAGTTTCACACTGAATACAACGGGTGGTCAAACACCTTATCAGTATACTTTAAATGGCATTGATTATCCAAATGCCAATTTCACAAATTTAGCAGCAGGCAACTATCAAGTGGCGGTAACGGATGCCAATGGTTGTGCCATCAATCAAACAATTGATATAATCGCTACGGATGGCCCTAATTTAGCCGTTGAAGTCATCACCAGTTGCGGCGACGAAAGTGCAACGATTAATGTTACAGCTAGTCAAGGTCAAGCGCCCTATCAATATGATATTGGCAATGGCCCTACTGATTTATCTATTTTTAGAAATATTTCCGCAGGGGTTTATGACCTTAAAGTTACGGATGCAGCAGGCTGTGAGCGCAGACAAAACGTAGTCGTCAATATTGCCACCCAAGAGCCAGAAGCAACGATAGCTATTACCCAAGAACCAGATTGTAATACCAATAACGGTCAAATTAGCATTGATGTCACCAGAGGGATTCCGCCTTACTTATATGCGTTGGACGAGACAGAAAGAAGTCCTTTTTCTCGTTTTAGTGATTTAGGAGCAGGGGATTATAATATTACGGTTACCGACGCAGGTGGTTGTTCAACGGTCGTTCCTGTTACTTTAGGTGCAGGCGACAATAGTCCAATTGCTAATTTTGATTTAAAGTTTGATGATTTAGACGGTACATTTACCAATACTACGCAGAACGGAACAATTTATAGTTGGGATTTTGGGGATGGAACTGCCGCGAGCAGCAATGATGCGACGCATAGTTTTACCACCGAAGGCGCTTACACCATTTGTCTAACCGCTACGAATGACTGTGGCAGTGATACCCATTGTAAAGATTATACCATTCAAGCATTAAATACCAATAAATCTTTTGAATTTGATTTCGGAGAAGTTTCAGGGACTGTTGGCAATAGGGTGAAAATTCCGGTCTATGTCCTTAATTTTAAATCAATCGTAGGTTTCCAAAAATCGGTTCATATAGAAGACCCAAGTATCGCTAAAATAATAGGCATTACAGACTTGAATTTAAAGGACTTGTCTACAGGTTTATTCAGCTTAAAAGAGGACCAATTTACCATGTCTTGGTTCGACGGGTCGATTGAAGGCGTAGATTTACCTGACTCAACGATTATTTACCAGATAGAAGTAGAATTATTAAGCGATGATATTTGTACGGGGATTATCATTAAAGATGACCCTTTACCAACAGAGGTCTATAAAAAAGTAGGAGCTTCAGAAGTAGATGTAGAAGCCTTTAGACGAACAGGGGAAGTTTGTATTGGAAATGGTGGGACGACTGGTCAAACCGCTAAGATTTCGGGACTCATTACCATGGAAGACGGCATGAATCTTAGTGAAGTCAATCTTAGTTGTACCAATAAAGAAACGATGATTAATGCAACTAATGGAACTTACGTGTTTTCAGATTTAACACCAGCTACTTATGAAATTACGCCTACCAAAAATATTAATCCTTTAAATGGCGTCACTACTTTTGATTTGGTGTTGATTCAAAATCATATTTTAGGTAAACAGAAATTCAATTCACCTTACAAATTGATTGCCGCAGATGTCAACAAAACAGGAACGGTTACCGTCTCAGATATTTTAGAATTAAGAAAATTATTATTATCTGATATTACTGATTTTACAAAAAATACCGCTTGGCGATTTATTCCTACGGATTATGAATTTCCAAATCCAGACAATCCGTCCCAAGAAGCATTTCCAGAATCAGCTACGTTAACGGTAACTGACAAAAACTTGACGGCTGATTTTATTGGGGTCAAAATTGGAGATGTTAATTTGACGGCCACGCCAAATAATCTAGTATTGGCGGAATCAAGAAATACGCAAAGAGCAACTTTCACAATCAGGACTACTGACAAATATCTCCAAAAAGGGGAAACAACTACCGTTACTTTTAAAGGAGAGAACTTGGCTAATTTATTAGGTTTTCAGTATACGCTAAAAGCAGCGCATTCAGCTTTGACCATCGAAAGTGTAGCAACACCTGCCCATTTTTCTAAAAACAATATCGGTCAATCGCTTAAAAATAAAGGGTATTTATTAACTAGTTGGGTCAATGAACAACCAGAAAAATCAACGATTCCCCAAGCGTTATTTACCTTAACCCTAAAAGCACATCAAACGGGCAATTTAAGGGATTTACTAAGCATCACCTCTGATTTCTTAGTAGCAGAGGCCTATGACAAAGCCAACAATCATTTAAATATTCAATTGGTTTTTGACGCTTTAAAACCAGTCCATAATACTGATTTTAAACTCTCTCAAAATCAACCTAACCCTTTTGCACAAAAAACCGTAATTAATTATCAATTACCTGACAATGGACAGGTACAATTGAATATCTTTGATATTCAAGGTAAATTATTACAATCTGTCGAGGAAAATGGGCAAAAAGGACAAAATGAAATGACAATTCGTAGCTCAGATTTACCAACTGGTGGGATTTATTATTATCAATTAAGTACCCCATTTGGAATAGCCATGAAAAAAATGTTGTTTGTAGATAAGTAATTACTCAATTTTTGATTTAAAATTTGCAAAAAGTGCATCCAAATATTTTGTGTTTTGGATGCACTTTTTATGCACTTTAGTTGATAACAGGCAATTAAAGTCTCCGTTTGAAAGAGAAATCACCTTGATAACAAGCGATTTTTGACGATTGAAAATGATAAATTGCAAATTGAAAATTACCAAAACCCTTTTTCCTTTCCTCAATTCCTATTATATTGCAAAATTCTTGTTATTCTATAGAAAACTATCATAAACGACTAAATCAAGACTTAAGGAAAAAAGCGGGCTATGACTTCAGATAATTTATTGAAATTTCTCGGTAATCGGGAATACTTACATCAGGTTTCTTACCAGGAGTTGAAATCTATGGTGGTACAATACCCCTATAGTTTAAGTCTACGCTATTTATTGGCAATGAAAAGCCAACAAGAAGATAATACCGATTTAGATAGGAATATAGAATTGTTGTCTACTTATGGAATAGACCGTGCTCATCTTCATCGTATTTTTAGTGAAGACCCGATTGTGCTAGAAGATTTGGAAGAAAGCATTATCATGGGGGAAGATTTCTTAGAATTAAAAGAATTGTCTGCGCTAGAACGAGGTTTGGAGGAAAAATTAGTCGTGAATGAAGTAAACGACTTAAATTTTCTCCCAGAAGAAAATCAATTAGCAGCTAAGGAGATTCCCCTTCCGAATCCTTCTATGAATTTACCTACCCCCCCACCAGTTAGAGTCCCCATAGTAAATGAAGCAGTAGGAAACGCAGATATAACAGTCCCTTCTTTGGAAAAGGAAGTAACCATTGATGCGCTTCCTTCAAATATTGTCGAAACAAGTGAAATTGAAACACCTGGACTAGCTTCATCCCCCAATCAAGAAATTATTGTTACAGATAATGAAAAAATAATACGACCAGAAGTAAGCGATGAATTAGACAAAATAGAGGAATCTTCAACTTTGGAAAAAGAAACCAACATTGAAATCAATACTTCAAATATTGTCGAAACAGGTAAAATTGAAACGCCCACAACAACTTTAGAATCAAATCAACAAGATATACTTATAGAAAAGGAAGCCATCCTTATAGCAGAAGAAAGTCATGAATTGGAAGAAGAAGAATTTATTACCCTAGATTTTGAAGATGCGGTAATCGCAGAAATGTCTGAAAAGATAGAAAATGAGGAAGCACCCTCCGCCGCTTTAATCACAAATGAGGTGCTAATTGATGGTTTGCCTACCGATGCAATTGACATCAATGATTTGTCCTATGCAGTTACAGATAAACCTATAGTAGATGACGCCTTAGTAAAAGAATTATTTGAGGAAGCAGAGGCAGAAGCTATTGCCGAACCAGCTATTAGCGACTCTACAACTTTTATTGAAAATCCAGCAGAAATTTTAGTCACGGCAAGTGAACTAATCGAATCAGAGGCGAAAGAAGAAGTAAATCTGGCAGCAACAGATTTACTTGCTAACGAAACTATAGAAACGCCTCCATTAATCCCTACCCCACCCATTCCTTTTGAAATTGAGTTTTCCGAAGCTGACCCAGTTACAATCACTTCCATTCAAGAAGGAACAGAAGTGATACTGCCAGAAGAAGAAGAAGAAGAAGAAGAAGCTATTGAAGCAGCAAGCTCAAAAGAGGTTTCCGAAATTCCTGAAACGGCGATTATTAGCTCAGAAGATACCCTTAAAGAAAATCTTGAAAGCATAGCTGAAGTAATACCTATTGTATCAGAAGAACTCACAAAGGATGACCTTCCAACTCAAGAAGTAATAGCTCAAAAACCATCAGAAACAGAAAAAGTAAATACGGTAGAGGCGCTTGACAAAGAAAAAGAGATAGTAGCCATTCCAGCTAAAGTTGCTTTTAAATTTAACAGTTTAGACCGACTAGAAGCAAGTTTCAATCAACCTACCAAGGTTATTAAACCAGCTCCAAAAGTTAAATTTAATAGTTGGCAAGAAACATATGCTGGTGTCAGGCAATTTTCTGGTACTAATTTAGTGCCCCTTCGAGATGGTGTAGGAAAAACCATCAAAAGAAAACGGAAAGCAACTCGCAAAAAATTTGCCAAAACAGTTGCCTTTGCAGAAGAAAGTCTAACGACAGACAATGCCCTAGTTTCCGAAACCTTGGCACAACTATTGGTTAAACAAGGGCAATACAGTAGGGCAAGGAAGATGTATGACCAATTATGCTTGATTATACCTGAAAAAAGTGGTTTCTTTGCAGGCGAAATCGAAAAAATTCAAAACCTTCCCGATGAAGATTCGTAGAAAGTAAACGATAATTCATCTAGAAAAGATTTATTTGAATTATATTTTTTAGAAATTGACAATCATATAAAATTAAAAATAGAAAGATATGTTGACAGGAATGGTTATTCTAATTGCTTTGGTTTGTGTCTTATTGATGGCAACCGTATTAATCCAAAACCCAAAAGGTGGTGGCGTCGATTCTACTTTTGGTGGCAACTCTGCTAATCAAATGTTAGGTGCTGCTCGCTCTACTGATTTTATTGAAAAATTGACTTGGGGTTTAGCAATTGCATTATTTGCTTTATGCATCATCACTAGTTTGATGGTAGGTGGTACTGGTGCAGAAGGACCTGAGTTATTGACACAGTAATTTAGTAGACTTTAGTAATTTTTAGTAGACAGTACGATTTTTCGTTATCTATTACTAAAATGCTATGATACTATTTTCTTTCAAAAGCGATTAAAAAAGGGCTGCAATTTATTTTGTAGCCCTTTTTTTGCTTAAAATAGATAAAGAAACAGCAATACATTAAATATATATCTTATGTTTACATTAAGTCCGAAAACTAGATAGATTACAAAACTCCTTATTGGCATATTCTGCTTACCTATTATGCCTAAAGTATAAACAATACAAGAATTAAGGTTTTTTATACTCATCTAGTACTTAGTAACAACAAAGCTATAGTCTAACTATTTGAGTGACTTCATTAGTCTTCGCCTCTCCTTAAAAGCGGAGTATAAAATGACCTTATTCAAGTTGGCGACCTTAGTATTTCTTCGTTATTTACCAAAACAGTATTATTATCAATTGGATAGTTTAATCTAATCTATGATGATTCAAATCATGGACAAGAGAGATTAACTAATAACTATCCCTATCTTTTAATCCAAACAAAATACTACTAATGAAAAAATTTTATTACATTTATTTAAGTTTATTTTCCTTCATGCTGAGTTGGAATCCATTAAGTATGGCACAATCCTCTCAAATTAATCCTACTAATGGCTGTATCAATTGCAATACCTCAACAGCCTCCAGTGCAGTATTTGAACTTCAATCTACATCCAAAGGTTTATTAGTTCCTAGAATGACTACGACACAGCGTAATGCTATTGTAAACCCAGCGAAAGGTTTATTAGTTTTTACTATTGACACTAATGTTTTTTGGTACTTCAATGGAACTGAGTGGACAACTACACAAGGTCCACAAGGTTTACAAGGTAAAATTGGTACGCAAGGTCCTGCTGGTGCTACTGGCGCAACAGGTCTTAAAGGAGATACTGGTGCCACTGGAGCTAATGGTACTAACGGTACTAACGGCGCAACAGGTGCTACTGGCGCAACAGGTCTTAAAGGAGATACTGGTGCTGCTGGGGCTAACGGTACTAATGGTACTAACGGCGCAACAGGGGCTACTGGTGCAACAGGTCTTAAAGGAGATACTGGTGCTGCTGGAGCTAACGGTGCTAACGGCGCAACAGGCGCACAAGGTCCTCCAGGGATAAGTTGTTGGGACTTAAACAGTAATGGAATTGGAGATGGCGCAGAAGACACAAATGGAGATAATCTTTATAATGTTTTGGATTGTCAAGCATCAAGTGGTAGTTTGCATACACCAGAATTAGAAAACATGTTGATTGATGGTGAACATCTTGATAAGATTATCCCGCTGATCAGCTCTGTTCATAAATTAAAAAAAGAGAAAGATGAAGAAATCAACACGTTAAAGGGTTTAATCAATCAACAACAAAAAGGATTAAAGCAACAACAAGAACAGATTCAAGAACTAACTACGCTAATCCAAACATTAGTCAATCATAAAGAGATTACCGACAAAGTGACTATCCATGAACTAAAACTTGGTAAAGTAGCCTTCTTAGCACAAAATTTCCCCAATCCATTTCAAGAACAAACGACTTTAAACTATTTCGTCCCTGAACAGGTACAACAAGCCATTATTCAAATTACTAATAGCTCAGGTGCGGTCTTAGGAAAAGTGACTATCCAAGATAAAGGCAAAGGGCAAGTAGTAATTGATACGGGTGATTTATCTACAGGTAACTATTACTACTCATTGGTATTAGATGGGCAGTTATTTGAGACAAAGCAGATGGTTTTGACTCGGTAGTTTACCGAAAAAAATAGATTTATTAAGATTTACTAACTTTTAAAAAATACGCTTCTATTTTATTTCACCATGTAGACATTTAAGTTCAGTTAAGAAAATACTATTTGAACTTAAATGTCTATTTATCTTAAATAAAGTTCGTAAATTAGTTTTAATCTGTAGTCCTTCAAATCTATATCTAGAAAATTACTTAAAAAGTTGGCGTTAAACAAAAAACAGGTCAATCGGCTCTATAAACTATTCGACTACCTTAAAAATAGCCTCAAGTACCCTATTTTTCACTTCCAAGCCTTTCATTTTCACTTCAACCACCCAAAAATTGCCCACTCAAAGTCATTTTTAAAAAAGAAGCACTTTTCTTAACTTTTCCTTAACATATATTTTTAACCTTTCAACTATTTTTGCGACCTCCAGAAGCAATTTTGGGTAAGCCTGACATAATTTCGCCGTTACCTGACAGTATTTCCTACAAAATTTAACATTTTCGGCAATAATGTCACTTTTAGGGGACTGGTATAAAAGTTGATGTTAGTCAAATGTTTTGTTGCTGTCCAATTAATACGTATTGCACAATAACAAAGTGAGTTAAATATTATTTATAAACCTTATTTAAAGTTTAGACTACAATGAAGCCAATTAACGATCGAGTAGTTGTAAAACCAGCACCCGCTGATACAAAGACAAAGGGTGGTATCATTATTCCTGACACAGCAAAAGAAAAGCCTCAGAGAGGAGAAATCATAGCTGTTGGACCAGGAAAAGACGGAAACGAAATGACTGTTTCTAAAGGAGACATCGTTCTTTACGGTAAGTATGCCGGACAAGAATTGAATTATGAAGGGGAGGATTACCTCATCATGCGAGAAGATGACATTTTAGTTATTCTTTAAGAAAGGTACTTGGTATATCAAGGTGCATAGTTTTGGACTTTATTCCTCTTCTACCCTGTCACCTCGTAACCTTGTCACCCAATTCAAATTTAATTTTCAAATTAACAAAAAGGTAAAAAAACATGGCTAAACAAATTAGCTTCGATAGAGCCGCCAGAGAAAAATTAAAAGCTGGTGTTGATGCTTTGGCAAATGCTGTAAAAGTAACATTAGGACCAAAAGGAAGAAACGTAGTTATACAAAAAAGTTTCGGTGCTCCTGCAATCACTAAAGATGGGGTAACAGTTGCTAAAGAAATAGAATTAGAAGACCCTGTAGAAAACATGGGTGCACAAATGGTAAAAGAAGTTGCTTCTAAAACTGCTGATGTAGCAGGTGACGGAACAACAACAGCTACTGTTTTAGCACAAGCAATGGTAACTGCTGGTTTGAAGAACGTTGCAGCTGGAGCAAATCCAATGGATTTGAAAAGAGGTATCGAAAAAGCAGTAAAAACAGTAGTCATTCACTTAGCTGGTCAATCTGAAGAAGTAGGAAAAGACTTCAAAAAGGTACAGCAGGTAGCCGCTATTTCTGCGAATAATGACGAAGAAATTGGTACTTTGATTGCGGATGCAATGAAAAGAGTCACTAAGGACGGTGTTATTACAGTAGAAGAAGCAAAAGGTACAGATACTTACGTTGAGGAAGTAATCGGTATGCAATTCGATAGAGGCTATTTATCTCCATATTTTGTAACCAATGCGGAAAACATGGTAGCAGAATATGAGAATCCATATATCTTGATTCACGACAAGAAAGTTTCTAACATGCAGGACATCGTTCCTATTTTAGAAAAAGTTGTTGGAGCAGGACGTTCTTTATTAATCATCGCTGAAGACATTGAGTCTCAAGCATTAGGTGTTTTAGTAGTGAACAGATTAAGAGCACAATT
>CALFWI010000041.1 GCA_937928615.1 uncultured Saprospiraceae bacterium
CCGCAATTTTCAGGCAGTACACTTTTTTATGAAAATGGACAGCAAAATACCCTACAACCTATTGTTGAAAATGGGTCTAGACCACAAGTAACAGATTTAGCGTACATTATTTACACCTCTGGTTCTACTGGAAAACCCAAAGGTATTGCCATTCCACATTATGCCGTTATTGACCATCATTATGCGATTATTGATAAATTTGGAGTGACTGAAAGGGATAAGATTTTAGCAGTAGCCTCTATTGCTTTTGACCCTTCGGTACAAGATTTTTTCATGCCTTTATTCGTAGGCGGTCAAGTAATTATTGCCAGTAAAGAAGCGGTCAAAGATGGTTTTATTTTAAAGGATTTAATCGAAACAACTCAGCCGACTTTCATGCAAGCAACGCCTTCCACTTGGCAAATGTTATTATTAGCTGGTTGGCAAGGAAGTCGGCAATTAAAAGCCCTTTCGGGTGGGGAAGGGTTATCTAAAGATTTGGCAGGTGCTCTATTGGCTAAATCAAAAGAGGTTTGGAATATTTATGGCCCGTCAGAAACCACTATTTGGACGACGGCTAAGCGAATACACGAAGATTTATTGGCCGATTTAAGTTTTAGTTATTTACCTGTCGGAAAACCTATCAACAATGTCAAAGTGTATATTCTAGACCAATATCAACAACCTGTTCCAATTGGGGTAGGCGGCGAAATTTATATTGCAGGTATTGGTGTAGCACCACAAGGATATTATCAGTTACCCGAATTAACGGCTAAAGTTTTTATACCTAATCCTTTTTCAACAAAAAAACACGAAAAGACGCTTTATCGAACAGGAGATAGAGGCCGCTATTTGCCCAACGGAGATATTGAATATTTAAATAGAGGAGACAAACAAGTTAAAATCAGAGGCTATCGAATAGAATTAGGGGATATTGAATCTGCCATAGGACAATTTGCAGGGGTCCAAGAAAATAGAGTAATGGTCAGAGAAGACCAACCAAATGATAAAAGATTGGCTGCTTATTTAGTAGTTGACAATTCAACAGCATTTGCTATAGACGCTTTAAAAGATTTTCTAAAAGGACTATTACCAACATACATGATTCCTGCAGCATTTGTACTAATGGATAAATTTCCAATGACCATTTCTAAGAAGGTAGATCGTCATCAACTCCCCGTTCCACAATGGGCTAAAACTACCAAAAAGCAATCTTTTACTCCTCCAAATTCTCCTACCCAAAAAACGATACAGCTAATTTGGCAGAAATTATTAGGTATTCCTCAATTAAGTATCCATGATGATTTTTTTGAATTGGGTGGTCATTCCTTAATTGCGGTTAGTATGATGGCGAAGATTGAGCAACAGTTAGGTCGAAAAGTCCCATTAGCTGCTTTATTGCAACATTCGACTATTTATCAATTAAGTAACTTATTGGACGAAGCTCAAGAAACTGTTTTTGACCATTCTTTAGTACCTATTAAAACAACAGGAAATAAACCGCCACTTTACCTTATTCATGGTGGTGGTCTACATGTTTTAATGTTCCAAACACTAGCGGCTAATATGGATATAGAACAACCCATTTATGCCTTACAAGCAAAGGGGTTAAATGGAGAAGGTTCTGCCTTAAATCGGATTGAGGATATGGCGACACATTACCTCGCTGAAATTCAAAAAATCAACCCTGATGGACCTTATGCTTTAGCAGGATATTCCTTTGGAGGATTAATCGCTTTTGAAATGGCGAAACAATTAGAACTAGCCAATAAAAAGGTACTGATGTTAAGCGTTTTTGATACCGTAATTAAACCAGAATTAACCCATTTTGAACATTCTTTTAGGGAAAAAATAACGACGCTGAGTAAAAAAGTGGCTTGGAATTTAAAAGACATGGTTAGTAACCCAAAAGATAATTTAAGTTACCGAAAATATGTCTACCAACGCCGATTAAATAATTGGAAAGTAAAGGTTTTTAAAGCAAAAAAAGTAGCCGTTTCCAATCAAGATACTCAACTAGAGAACATCGTTCATCAAAGCAATTTTGAAGCTTGGAATAATTACAAAATAACGCCCTATTCAGGAGACTTATACTTATTCCGTGCCAGAGAGCAACGTTTTTTTATAGCAGACAAGAAATTTTTAGGTTGGACACCATTTATTAAAGGAAAAATTCATATATTGGATGTTCCTGGAGACCACTTAAGTTTATTTAATCCCCCCAATGGCAAAACTTTTGCCAAAATTCTACAAGAATTATTGAATAATATTTATTGATGGCTCCCATTCGAATAACACATTAAAGGTCATTAAGGTCACAAAAGCAGATTTAAGGTTTATCTTCCCTAGCCTACAGGGTTGCCAATTAAACCTGTTATCAATATCTCTTTGCACTCTCCTTATAGGTCTCCTATTTTTTTCCCAACGTATTGATGAACTAACTCCCCCTTAAATACTATTATGAACAACAAATGAAAGTAGTTCAATAGCCTATTCCGTGTAATTAGGTGAACATAAATGGATTTATTTTCAAACAACTGACCCCTCATACAAAAACAAAAACGTATGAACAGAGCTTTTTTCGATATCGAAAAAATCTACCCCCTGTTACTACTTCTACTAGCCATTTTTTGCAGTAGTCCGTCCTCCTTATTAGCCCAACCTGCTGGCTTCTCTGATGAGCTGGTAATTGATGGCTGGTCACAAGCAGTTGGTGTGACCTTTGATGATAATGGGAGGATGTATATTTGGGAAAAAGGGGGAAAAGTTTGGACGGTCGAAAATGGCGTCAAAGCTGCCGAACCACTCATTGATATTAGTGAAGAGGTTGGTAATTGGCGAGACTTTGGACTTGTTGGTTTCGCCTTAGACCCCAACTTTCTAAATAATGGACAGCTTTACCTTTGGTATGTCGTTGACCGACATCACCTACTCCATTTTGGTACAGCTAATTATAATGCGAATGCGTCAAGTGAAAAAGAAGCTACTATTGCTAGATTAACTCGATATACGGCTAATTCTACCGATAATTTTAATACGGTTAATTATAATAGTCGAAAAATATTAATTGGAGAGACTAAAGCTACTGGTCCACCTATCTTACATGAATCTCATGGTGCTGGGCAAATTGTTTTTGGTACAGATGGGACTTTATTGGTTTCTGTCGGAGATGGAGCGAGCTATGCCAATCCAATAGACGAAGGGTCTCATCCCGCTACTTATTTCCAACAAGCTTTAACGGATGGCATTATTACCCCTGCACAAAACATCGGTGCTTATCGCTGTCAATCACTCAATAATTTAAGTGGTAAAATTTTAAGGATTGACCCCGTAACGGGTAATGGTATTCCGTCCAATCCCTATTATCAATCAAATAATCCTCGTTCTCCACAATCTCGAACCTGGAGTATGGGTATCAGAAACCCTTATAGGATTGCCTTAAAACCTGAATCAGGAAGCCATAATGCCCAAGACGGTCAACCTGGTACTTTTTTCTTTGGCGATGTTGGTTGGTCTACTTGGGAAGATTTAAATATAATAGATGCCCCTGGACAAAATTTTGGTTGGCCGATTTATGAAGGTATTAGTCAAAAAGTAGGCTATAATAATGCTACTTATGCGGTTTCTGAATCCGAACACGCTCACCCAAAAGTTGATTGGCGACACGGTGCAGACCAAGCTAGAGTTTTTTTAAATAATCAAATACAAAACGTGGGTAGTGGGGCAGTTGCAGGAAAACAATTCCGAGGTAACTCTTCGACAGGTGGCGTTTGGTATGATGGGGATGATTTTCCTGAAGAATATCAAAACACTTATTTCCATGCGGATTATAGTGCAGGCTGGATTAGAAATTTTGGATTTGATAATAATAACGACCCTACTTTTGTCAAAGACTTTAAATTGAATGCAGGAGCAGTCGTTTTTCTAAATACTTCTCCTGTTGAAAATGGCTTGTTTTATGTTCGTTACCCCAATCAGATTAGACGCATTACTTTTACAGGGAATGCGAATAAAAAACCAATTGCCATTATAGATACAGATAAGAGCTATGGTACGAGTCCGTTAACCGTAAAATTTGATGCTTCTCAATCTTTTGACCCAGAATATAGTCCCCTCTCTTTTCGTTGGGATTTCGGGGATAATGCCACTAGTACTATTACCAATCCTACGGTAGTATTTGAAGCCCCTTCCTCTGCTCCAACTACTTATCCCATTAAATTATTTGTCACCGATGCGCAAGGCGCAACTACTGAAAAAACAATCCCTATTTCTCTTAATAATACGCCGCCCGTTATTGTTTCTACGAGTATCGATAACCACAATTCTTTTAATGCAAAAAATGGTGCGGATTTAAATTTATCCGCTATTGTCACGGATACAGAACATAATGGGCAACTTAAATACGAATGGCAAACGGCACTTTTCCACGATGGACATAGTCACGCAGAACCCATTGATAATAATCCATCCACTAGTACTTCTCTATCTCCTATCGAATGTGATGGGTCAACCTACTGGTTTAGGGTCACTTTAAAAGTAACGGACCCCGAAGGATTATATACGACTTTTCAGAAAGATATTTTTCCTGATTGTCTCGGACTTCCACAAACCATTAATTGTGCCCCCATTCCAGACCAATCTATTACTGCTGGAGATATTGTTTTAAATGCGACGGCGACTTCAGGCCTGCCTGTCAGCACTTATTTATTAGAAGGCCCTGCTATTATTTTTGGTAATAAAATTGTTTCCAGTGGCTTTCCTGGCAAAGTAACCATTAGAGCAAGTCAAGGAGGGAATGAAGTGTATCAACCTGCTATACCTATTGAGCGCAGTTTTAATATGGTCTTACCCACTAATGCTTCCTGTACAGCAGAAGGCTTGGTCACTAGAGACATTTGGACGAATAATAATGGTCATACAATCAATGATATTCCCCTTAATACGACGCCAACCCAAAGTAGTAAACTCAATAAATTTGATATAACTTCTTTTACGGCAACCAATAATGCGCAACGTGTACGAGGCTTTATTTGTCCGCCTCAAACAGGTATTTATACCTTTTGGGTAGCCAGCGATGAAGATAGTCAGTTATGGTTAAGCACTAATGCTAGTACGGAGAATAAAAGACTCGTTGCGAATGTAAAAGGAAATACTAGGCAAAATCAATGGAATAAATATGCTAGTCAGCAATCTGAATCTATTCTGTTGGTAGCAGGTAATCAATATTATATCGAAGCATTAATGAATGGCGGAGGTCATTTATCGGTCGGTTGGAAAATGCCTGATAATTCATTAGACCGTCCCATTTCAGGGCAATACTTATCTACCTGGAAAGGCAAAAATGACCAAACCATTACTTTTTTTGGTATCCCTGATAAAATTACTACAGATGCTGCTTTTACGATAGGGGCGACTGCTAGTTCTGGTTTACCCGTAGATTTCTCCATTGTTTCAGGCCCTGCGACCGTGGCAGGAACGACTATTACCTTGACTGGTCAAACAGGTAATGTTACCGTTCGTGCTAGTCAAAGAGGCGATAATCAATTTAATGCCGCTCAAACGGTGGATAGAAGATTTGAAGTAATCGCTCCGCCAACAGTCCCAGGCATCGTTATTAATTCCCCTACTAATGGCAGCAGTTTCCCCCAAAACACCCTTGACATTAAATATACCCTTTCAGGTAATTTGCAATTTCATAATGCCGACCATTTATTATTCACTTTAGATAATCAGTCCCCTATTGATATCCATACCCTTAATGGGGTATACACGCTTAATAACTTAAGAGAAGGTTTTCATACGGTAAAAATGCAATTGGCCGATGGTAATCACCATCCTTTCAATAATTCCGAAGCAACTGCGGTCATTAGTTTTACCGTTGTTCCTACCGAAAAAGAACAAAGTATTCATTTTCCAGCTATTGCTAATAAGTTAACTACAGATATCCCCTTTGTCATCAATGCTACTGCTTCCTCCAATTTACCCGTAACTTTTAGCCTTGAATCAGGTCCAGCATCCATTCGGGATAATATTATCACTTTAAATGGTACCGCTGGGACAGTCGTAGTGAAAGCTAGTCAAACTGGTAACGAAGAATATCACGCAGCATCTAGTCAAAGACAATCTTTTACGGTTAGTGCGCCTACTGTAGAAAAACTAAGTCAAAGCATTACCTTCCCTGCTATTGCTAATAAAAACACGACAGATGCCCCTTTTGAAGTTGAGGCAATGGCTTCTTCTAATTTACCAGTAACGCTTTCCATAGAATCTGGCCCTGCTACTGTCAATGGAAAGCTGGTCACTTTAGATGGCGTACCAGGTACCGTTGTTATTCGAGCAAGTCAGGCTGGAAACGCTCAATACAAAAGAGCTATTTCCTTTGGTCGTTCTTTTAGAGTCATAGAAAAAATTAAACAAGCACAAAATATTAGTTTTGAGGTTGTCCCTAATAAAAAAGCGGATGATTTACCTTTTACGGTAAACGCAAGGGCCTCTTCTGATTTATCGGTTACGTTTAGTATTCTTTCGGGGCCTGCTACTGTTAATGGCAATACCGTTACCCTCGATGGCGTATCGGGCACGGTTATTATTCGAGCCAGTCAAGCTGGAAATCAAGATTATTTGCCTGCTACTAATTATGACCGTTCTTTTATTGTCAATCCAGCACCTGTTGAAAAAATAAATCAACTCATTAGTTTCCAAGCGATTTCTGATAAATTAACTACAGATGGGCCTTTTACGATTAATGCAACTGCCACTTCTAGTTTACCCGTTGTTTTTAGTATTCTTTCTGGCCCTGCTACCATTGCTAATAATCGAGTGACTTTGACGGGGAAAGAAGGTACTGTAATCGTTCGAGCAAGTCAGCCAGGAAATACTCAATATCTGCCCGCACGAACAGTGGATAGACCGTTTAAAGTGACAGCACCTGCCAGCACTACTGAACCCATTGCCCAACTTATTACTTTTAATCCCATTGGGAATAAATTGACGACAGATGGTCCTTTTACCGTTACAGCCTCTGCTACTTCTGGTTTACCTGTTACTTTTAGCATTTTAGCTGGACCTGCATCTATTAGTGGCAACACCATTACGCTTAATGGACAAGTTGGTACCGTTATTATTAAAGCCAGTCAAGCTGGAAATAACGATTATTTGCCCGCAACTAGTGTAGATAGGTTTTTCAAAGTAGAAGTACCTACTAACGACTCCGAACCAGTCGCTCAAACCATTAATTTTAATCCTATTGGGAATAAATTAACTACAGATGGTCCCTTTACAGTTACCGCTTCTGCGACTTCTGGTTTAACTGTTACTTTTAGTATTTTAGCTGGACCTGCGTCTGTTAATGGCAATACCATTACGCTTAACGGGCAAGTTGGTACCGTCATTATTAAGGCCAGTCAAGCTGGAAATGACGACTATTTGCCTGCTACCAGTGTAGATAGGTTTTTCAAAGTAGAAACGCCGATTGCTAATCCTGAACCAGTTGCTCAGTTAATTACTTTTCCTTCGATTGCAGATAAACTAACTACAGATGGTTCTTTTACGATTACGGCTTCTGCTTCCTCTAGTTTGCCTATTACTTTCCGTATTCTTTCTGGCCCTGCTCTTGTTGACAATAATCAAATTACCTTAACAGGTACGGAAGGCACTGTCGTTGTGAATGCCAGTCAAGCTGGAAATGAAAATTACCTGCCTGCGCCCAATGTTAATCGGTCTTTTAAAGTGACTGCTCCTATTGATAATACTGTGGGCGATACCCCAAAAGAATATTGCGAATTAAGTAGCATTTTTCCTTGGCAAGAATGGATTGGGCAAGTCATTTTTAATGAAATAGATAATACAAGTTCTAAAGATGTTTATGAATTATATGAAACACCAACGACGACGGTCGATAAAGGGGCAACTTATTCATTGATTATCAAACCTGCTTTTAGTTGGACACAATGGGACGAATACATTACGGTTTGGATTGATTTTAATGGCGATGGAGATTTTGAAGATAGTAACGAAACAATATTAACAGGCGTTAGTCTCGGTGGCGAACCTCAACAAGTCATAGAAGGACTTAGTGCCGATATAGTTATTCCCACAAATGCCAAAACAGGACTTACCAGAATGCGGGTCGCTATGCAAAGAGGTACTTATCCTACGGAATGTGGAACAGTAGCGCAGGGAGAAGTAGAAGATTATGTTTTGACCATCGCTGATGGGGATAATTCAGCCGACGTTGTAGAAGAAAAATTAAGCCAAAGTATTAATTTCCCCACTATTCCTGACCAATTAACAACTACTACTTCCATTACTTTAAATGCTACCGCTAGTTCTAACTTACCTATTATTTATAAAATATTAGGAGGGCCTGCTAGCGTAAATGGTCATATTTTAACCTTGACTGGTACAGCGGGAACAGTTGTCGTCACCGCTCAACAAGTGGGAAACACTCAATATCATCCAGCACAAAATATCAATAGGGCGTTTAAAGTAACCGTTCCTGTTGTTGAAGAAAATGATGATGACGACGACGACTCAAATTCCATACCTGCCGAATATTGTCAAGCCAAAGGGACTAATCCTTGGCAAGCATGGATTAGTAATGTGTCTTTTGGTACAATCAATCACAATTCTACCAAAAACAGTTATGGTGATTTCACCGATCAAAATACCAACATTCAACAAGGTGCGTCTTATGCCATTAGTGTCAGCCCAGACTTTAGTTGGACACAATGGGATGAGTATATTAGTGTCTGGATAGATTTTAATCAAAATGGTCGTTTTGATGAGGTGGGCGAACAAGTATTATCAGGTGTCAGTCGAGCAGGGAGTCCACAATCTTTACCTCAAATCGTTAGTGGTACCGTTAGCGTTCCACAGACTGCCAAGACGGGTAAAACTCGAATGCGTGTTACTATGCAACGGGACCAATATGCTGCTGCCTGTGGGGAGTTTGAATGGGGAGAAGTAGAAGATTATACCATCAATATAAGCACTCCTACGGGTAATCGAGCCAAGCAAGTGTTAACTTTCTCTGCTTATGCGATGCCTAGTCAACTCGTTAATTTAGAATGGATTTCTAATGGAGATGACTTAGCCGATTATTATCAAATAGAACGGTCTACAGATAATCTAAACTTTTATCCCCTACAAAAATTGACCCCTGATGGAGCAATACCAACGCCTAATTTCTATACAACTGTTGATGAATCTCCACTCAAAGGACTCGCTTATTATCGAATCAAACAATTCAATAAAGATGGTTCTTTTAAATACTCCAATGCTGTAGAAATAGAAAGAGCGCATGGATTGGAAACCTTCTATTTATTCCCTAATCCAGTCAAAGATGTGGTTCAGTTATACCTCAAACCTTTTATTGGAAAAGCCGCTCATATTCAAATTTATAACGGGTTTGGGCAATTGGTCAAGGAAAGTAAATTGGAGAATATACAAGCACCAACACTTAGTTTTAGTATGGAAAATGAGCAGAATGGGATGTATTATTTGACGATTCAGCCGAAGGGGCGGAAGGCTATTGGGCGAAAGTTTTTGTTGAAGCGGGGGTATTGATTTTCTATTAATCAGTAACACACTCATTACAGGGAACGAAAAATCAATAGTTTACAATTTGTAAGTAATAAGATACAAATTGCTAAAAATGATAATTTCAGCATCTTCTTCATATGGTTTGATTTTAGGTTTTAACTTTGATAACGCATTCATATAATTTATCTTAAGCTTAATTCTATGAATGTGTAGTAGAAATTCGGCCATCTATCAGTTTATTTTTGCAAATAAATAAGGTGAAATAATTTGAGATTCATCTGAATCTTGCTAAAAAATGATGGTTTTGTGTCAATCTGATAAAAATCATAATTGTTGACAAGGGAATTTTGATGGATTAAATTCTGGTATAAAAGCTTAATAGAAGCTGGGAGATTAGATTTTTTTATTAATGCTTTATTTAAAATAGAAAAGTACTTGGCAGTTTTAGCCGATTCGCTTATTTGAGAAAAAGCAAGCGCATTTGAAGCAACGTACTTGTAATAATTCATCCTCATTTTGGTGGAGGTGCTGTTTAAATGTTGCCTAAAATAAACAAAAGACTCATTGATGTATTTAATTCGCCCCAAGTCTAAAAGGACAAGCGTAAGAATGTAATCAAAATACAAGTT
>CALFWI010000042.1 GCA_937928615.1 uncultured Saprospiraceae bacterium
GTTTCTCAGGAACCTATTTTATTCAATGGTACTATTTTTAATAATATTACCTTTGGCTTACCAAATTACTCCCAAACCGAAGTAGAAAAAGCCGCCAAAAATGCGAATGCACACGATTTTATCCTAGCAACAGAAAATGGATATGCGACCAATATTGGCGACGGCGGCAATAAATTAAGTGGTGGGCAACGACAAAGATTAACGATTGCTCGAGCCATTTTAAGAAATCCACCCATTTTGATTTTAGACGAAGCAACTTCTGCCTTGGATTCCGCATCTGAGAAATTAGTACAAGATGCTTTAGAAAAAATCATGCAAAACCGAACAACGATTATTATTGCGCATAGACTTTCTACGATACAACATGCAGATGAAATCGTAGTTTTGAAAGATGGCCGATTAATAGAAAGCGGAAATCACCAAAGTTTGTTGGAACAGAAAGGAGAATATCGGAAATTTGTACAGTTTCAAGAAGTAGGTTCAAAGGTCTAAAGGTACAAAGGTCTAAGGGAATAAGGGATTACCGCTAAACCTTTGTACCTCTATACCTTTAAACCTCTATACCTTTAAAATTATGCACCATTTAATAGCTCCTTCTTTACTAGCCGCTAATTTCGCCAACTTGACGCCTGACCTAGAATTGGTCAATAACAGTCAAGCTGATTGGTTACACTTTGATGTCATGGATGGCAAATTTGTACCGAATATTTCTTTTGGATTTCCTTTGTTAAAAGCTTGTAAAAGCGTTTGTACGAAACCCATTGATGTCCATTTAATGATAGTTGAACCCGAAAAGTACATTGAGCAATTTGCAGAAGCAGGGGCCGATATCATTACGGTACATTATGAAGCTTGTCCACATTTACACCGAACGATTCAGCAAATTAAGGATACAGGAGCTAAAGCGGGGGTTGCCTTAAACCCACATACGCCTGTTAGTTTGCTAGAAAATGTGTTGGAAGATGCGGATTTGTTTTGTTTGATGTCTGTTAATCCAGGGTTTGGAGGACAGAAATTTATTTATAATACAATTCCGAAAGTACGGCAATTAAAGCAAATGTTAATTGAGAAAAATACAAAGGCACATATCGAAATTGATGGGGGCGTTGGTTTGCAGAATGCAGAAGCTTTATTGAAAGCAGGCGCAACGGTTTTAGTAGCAGGCAGTGCCGTATTTAAGTCGAAAGACCCAGTGGATACCATTCGACGGATGAAGGCTATTGGAGAAGATTTGTATATGGTATAAAATTACTTGTAAATATCCGCCTACCGACCAATAAATTACCAATAATTAAGTTATTAATTGATGTAACTACCCTTTCTAGAAAGAGTAAAACTCAAACAAGGCATTTAAGCAGTAATGTTCCATTGGTGCCCAAATTTTCAATTTTAAAAATGAAAATGGAACATTATAAATTGACAATCGAAAATTATAACGACGTTTTAATGAGATATATTTACGCCCTTTTATTTATTCTTTCTACCGTTTCCCTATTTGCACAAGACAGAGATGCCTCTGTTTATGGAACAATTAAAGATGCCGATTCTGGAGAAAAGATTGATATAGTTACCGTTTATATAGAGGATACCAATTTTGCAGTAGAAACCAATCAATCTGGTCTCTATCGAATCAAAGTACCTTCCAATCAACCTTTTACGATTGCTTTTTCTAGAATTGGGTATAAACCAACTTCTGTAAAGATTACAGGGATGAGTACGGGGAAATCTAAAAAATTAGATATAGGGATGGTGTCTACCACTTCAGATTTAGAAGTAATTGTCACCGAAAGTAAAATCGAAGAAGCAGGAATCGTTCGAGAAGAAATGACCGAGTTAAAGTTATTGCCAACGACAACGGGTAACTTAGAAAGTGTTTTACCTTCGATTGCCTTAGGAACAAGTAGTGGGACAGGTGGAGAATTGAGTTCCCAATATAATGTGCGGGGTGGAAACTATGATGAAAACTTGGTGTATGTCAATGATTTTGAAATTTATCGACCACAGTTAATTCGTTCTGGGCAGCAAGAAGGCTTGACTTTTCCGAACATTGATTTGATTAGTAATTTATCTTTCTCCTCAGGTGGTTTTCAAGCCAAATATGGGGATAAGTTATCGTCTGTATTGGATGTACAATATAAGCGACCAGAAGAATTTAAGGCATCTATAGGCGCAAGTTTTTTAGGTGGTTCGGCGCATATTGAAGGAAGTACAGATATCGGCAAAGGGAATTATCGAAAACTTCGATATTTGGTCGGCGCTCGATATAAAACAACCCGATATTTATTAGGCAGTTTAGACACCAAAGGAGAATACACGCCTAATTTTGGCGACATTCAAGCGTATATTACTTATGATATTAGTCGGGATTTGCAATTAGGCATTATTGGTAATTATAATCGAAGTGAATATAATTTCATTCCAACCGAACGAAGTACTGCTTTAGGTCTAATCGACTTTACCTTAGAATTATTCTCTGTTTTTGAAGGGCAAGAAGTAGATGATTTCACAACGGGTATGGGTGGACTTTCTTTGACTTATTTACCAGATAGACAAAAAAATCCTATCTATTTAAAATTACTCACCTCTTCTTACCAAAGTAATGAGAATGAGCGATTTGATATTTTAGGGTTTTATCGCTTAGGCGAAATTAATACAGATATTAGCAGTGATAATTTTGGAGAAGTCGTAAACACTTTAGGAACGGGAACGCAGCATCAATTTGTGCGTAATTCCTTGACTTCTAACGTCTCTAACATCCAACACAAAGGAGGAATTGAATTCCAATTAACCGACCCCAATGCGCCAAAAACGGCCAGTCATTTTGTCCAATGGAGTGCTCGCTACCAACGAGAAACCATTAGTGATAAATTGAACGAATGGGAACGCTTGGATTCTGCGGGCTATTCCCTACCCTTCGACCCTAATTCGGTACAAGTTGCGAATGTATTAAAAACGACCAATGATTTAAAATCGAATCGTTTGACTGGTTCTATACAAAATACGTATACGGTTAGAGAAGAAGGCAAGCGGGAAATGCAAATTACGGCTGGTTTAAGAACGGCTTATTGGGATTTAAATAAAGAGTTTTTTGTCACGCCAAGGGTACAATTTTTATTCAAGCCTTTAGATCGTAAAAAAGATATTTCTTATCGCTTAGCGGCTGGTTTATATTATCAATCGCCTTTTTATAGAGAATTAAGAAGAATAGATGGCTCGCTTAACCGAGATTTAAAATCTCAAAAGTCCTTGCATATAGTCGGTGGATTTACGCAAGATTTCTTTATGAAAAAGGTGAGTAAAAAACCTTTCCGATTAATCGTAGAAGCCTATTATAAAAAATTATGGGATGTTGTTTCCTATGATGTGGACAATGTACGAATCCGTTA
>CALFWI010000043.1 GCA_937928615.1 uncultured Saprospiraceae bacterium
GGATTGTGCGACTTTATATTTTCCAAGAGGTCAAGTGGTCCCTAATTATCGGTTGAATACTTATCCCGATGGCGGTTTATTGACGAGTGTCGCAGATTTGAGTTTGTACTTGCAAGCCATCATTAAAGCGTATACTGGGAATAGCGATTTTTTAAGCCTTGAAAGTACAGCTTTATTATTACCTGGGGATAAGGATAAAGAAAGAGCTTTTTTTGGAATAGGGAAAGAAAGTAGAAATATTGGTCACGGAGGTAGCGACCCTGGCATACAAACAGACCTACAATTTAATGCGGATAGTAAAATAGGACGGATTATTTTTACGAATGTCAATGCAGAAGACGATGATGCTTTATGGGAACAATATCGAGAAATTCATAAGATTTTAGCAAAATATGAGGCTAAATGGAAAACTCATCCTTAATAGTTAGCTAATGCTAAAACCTTTTCAATAAAAGGAGTTGCAACACTTTCTTTTAGTAGGGAATAAGCTGCTTTATCTTGCTGGGTCTGGGCAGCTATTTCCATTTTTATGGACGTATATTCGTTTCTTGCCCATTCGTGTTTTCTAAGAAAATCTCTAAATAATAAGTGGCGCTTTAACTCAGGACTATCCTTTGGACAGGCATATAAATGATGGGGAATCTTGTCTAAAACTGGATGTAGAATTGCCTCCTTTTTTCGTTTAAATGCTTCTCGTTTTGGAATACCTTGATTTCCATTATGAAAATAACCTAACGTAGCCAAGCCTTCGCAAATTTGAGGAAAAAAGGAATCATTTTCATAAACGATGTCTATGTCAATAATTGCCTTGGCTGCCAAGTCTGGCACAGATGTACTACCTACATGTTCGATGCCTAATATTTGTTCTGTTAGTTGTTGTTGAAGTATTGATTGAATTTGTTGAAATTGATTAATCCACTCGGATTGATAAGGTATAATAAGTTTCATTTTTATTGCTTGATAAATCTATTAATAATTGCTTGCTTTTATAGCCTTAAAGTAAATATTTTCTATCCTTTAGAGAATTATTATTTTATGGAATACGCCTATTTTTATTTTTAATAATATAATTTTTAGTGTTGCCGACCTACTCCGTTACTAAAAAAATAAGTCATCGACATCAATTTAAGGAATTAATTGTTTAGTTTGAGGAGATTAGGCCGATGCCTAAGTTTTTTTAAATTAAAATGGCTACCATTGAGACTTTATTTGTATTTACTCTTCCTTACTTTAGGGGGCATGCCCTTTACCAGCTTTGCTCAAGAAATAGCTTGCGATAATTCGGTATACCTAACAACCTATAGTGCATCAGGGAGTAATTTATACCGAATGCAAGTAACAGCAGAGAAAGGAATCCATGATTTAGAAGAGATATTTGTTGATAATCTCTTGTATCGAATTGGCTGTATCGGGTATAGTGTAGTCGACAAAATGATTTATGGGTTAGAATTTAATACCAATGAATTACTTAGGATTAATGCTATTGGTGAAATCACTAGTTTAGGCGTTCCTACGGGATTAGATACTTCTCTGGAGTACTATGCAGGCAATGTTTTTCCTAATGGTAACGAATTATTTGTGATTGGTAGAGATAAAAATACTCAATTGGACGTGGGGTATTATGTCATTAATGTTTTTAACCAACAGGCTACTACTTTAGAATTTGAAGAAAGCGGTAACGTAATTCTTCAAGATATGGCGATTAATCCTAGGGATGGTGCTGTTTTTGCCTACGATAGTCGTCAAAATAAAATCGTCAATATAGATTTTGGCATCGTCAGTAACTTTCTATTCCCTGCTTTAGCCGAAGAATTCACTGCTTTATTTTTTGATGAATCTTTTAATTTATATGGTTTTGGAGAAAAGGGGAGTACCGTTAGCCAAAAATTTTATGCGATTAATAAAGCAACTAGTGAAGTTACTTTTTTGGAAGATGGTCCACTAGCGATTGATTCAGATGCTTGTGCCTGTCCTTATCGGATGGACTTTTTAAAAAAAATGACGCCTAATAGAGCTATTCCTTGTCAAGAGGTGACCATTGAATATTCTTTTATCAACCAAAGTGGAATGGCTAGAACAGGCTTAAGTATTATTGATACCCTTCCTGAGGCTTTAACCATCACCGATATTGATTTAGGACATGCTTTTAATAAATTTGATGCGCAAATTAATAGCGGAGTAGGTAGCCATATTCTAAACTTATCAAACTTACAGATTTTAATTGGAGATATTCATATTATTACCGTTACGGCTGTTGTAAATGCGGATGGAAAAGGGGCTTTTAAGTCCCAAGGAGTGCTGAAGAACTTACCCCTTGCTTTAAATCCAACTATCTTTTCTGATGATTTAGGGACTAGTGATATCAATGACCCGAATACCTTTAGCGTTATTTCTGCGGATAATCCAGACTTTAGAGATAGTATTTCCTACAGTTGTGATAATGAGAGGGCTACCCTTTATGCTGCTATTCCTGATGCCAATGCTTTTCTTTGGAGTGATGAATCCACTGGGGCAACTTTGGAAGTGATGGAATCAGGAATTTATACCGTTAGCATGGAAACAGATTGTGAAATGTATATGGATACTCTAGTTGTTAATTTTGACCGAATCACTCCTTTTGTTGATTTAGGTATGGATTTAAGCCAAACTTTAGGCGTTTCCTTTACCTTATCCTTCGACAGCCACACAGAAACAATTACCCAATACGATTGGCAAACAACTTTTGGTGCGACTTTTAGTTGTAAAGATTGCCCAAGTCCCGTTATTAGGGTTACTGAACCCACCACTATTTCCTTAACTATTACAGATATAGAAGGCTGTCAAGTAACAGATGAAATTTTTATTGAGGTCATGAATGCCAAAAATATTTACGTACCAACTGTATTTAGTCCAAATGGAGATGGTATTAATGATGTATTTTTTCTACAAGGCACTACTGCTAAAATTCTTGTTTTTCAAATTTTTGACCGCTGGGGAAATTTAATTTTTGACCAACGGAATGTGGAAGTTAATCAACCTATTGCTGGTTGGGAAGGACGTCATCAAGGGAGATTTTTGGATTCGGGCGTTTTTATTTGGTTGGCTCAATTAGAATTTTTGGATGGCACTATGGATAACTTGTCGGGGCGTGTAACTAGTATTCGATAAAATAAAAAAGGGCTGATTTGTGAAAATCAGCCCTGTCCTATTTTTTTAATCAGGTATTTCTTATCCTAATAAACCACCAAGTCCACCTAACTTATCTTTCAATGCATCTTTAGCTTTATCCGCGATATCACCAGCAGCATCGTTGCCACCGCCCATCAAACCACCTAAAGCACCTTTAGCAGCATCTAGTGGATTGTCTCCACCGCCGCCCATAAGGCCACCTAATAAACCAGCAGCTCCACCGCCGCCACCTAAAACTTTCATCAATCCAGCAGCATTGATACCTTCCCCTTCAGAAGCATCATTTGCAGCACCACTTATTTTGCCCATAATCATTGGTAAAGCCATAGAAGAAACCGTACTAGCAATGCCAGCAGGAATACCTAATTGACCAGTTAACTTACCGATAAAATTTTGAGCAATACCAGAAAAAACCATATTTTTCATCATACCTCCTGCACCACCGCCGCTATCGCCAGCTAATCCTGCTAAAGCGCCCATAGCACCACCGCCATCTCCTCCGCCAGTCAAGCTAGAGAGCATACCCATAACACCAGCTGAGTCACCACCAGTAACTGCACCCATGATGCCTTCTTTGATACTTTCTCCAGCTAAAGGTACTGCTTGTTCAGCTTGCCCTAAATCGATACCTGCTTTTTCAGCAAGTGCACTTGCAACCTGACCTTTCATACCATCTAATAAACTGTCTAACATAATTGTATAATTTTAATTTGATTGAAATTTAATAAATGAACTAATTTAGTTCAGTTATTTTTATGACGATAAATTAAACATTATGGATACATTTTAGCCGAAATAAATATTAATTTCTGAAATTTTAACATATTTATTATCGTAGTTTTGATACATTTTGTGAGATGGCGAAGCCGCCAATCAGAAATTATTAATTTATTTTTTCATCATTCTTTATCCGCCAAGTTGTTCATCAATTGTTACTAACCAATCTAAAATATCGGTTATTATTTGCTTTTCATTAGTTGAGGTATTTGCATGGCAAGTGTTTAAATTGACTAATTGAAAACGATTATCATCTAAAGGTATTAATACAAAATAATTGGTAGCATTCAGGATGGAAGTCGCATTTTCAAAAGTATAGCAACTCGAATTAATGGTACTAGCTTGATTAATGATTGGGCCTATTCCTTCAAAATTCAATTCATTAGGGATAAGATGATTAGGAGTAGTTTGATTTGTCAGGGAGACATTTAGTAAATTCCCTTTAACTTGTCCAAGACTATCTACTGAAGTAAAAACATTAAGGGAACTATTTCCGAATTGGACGATTTCTGCTTGATTAATTAACCAGAACCTATCGGAACAGGGGGGGACAAAACCACAAGATGGGCTATATTTTCCAAAATAGTAATTTGGATAATTTTCTGGGTCGGTTGTTGTATCTTTTTTACAAGAATAGCAAAAAATGAATAACGAAAATAAGAACCATAGATAGTTGGATTTCATAACTTGTTGCTGATTTTGAGGTAACTTAATATCATTTAAGACTGATGAAAAACGGAATTTAGTTGGGTAAGTAATATCTTTTAGAAGAATGGCCCTATTTTTTCTACCAATTTTTACACAACATACCTATAGAACTATTATTTTGCAGATTCAAATTTCAGTCAAGCTACTGTCTCCAACTGACAACTGGCAACTGACAACCGACAACTGATTAAATATGACTTACGATAATTTCA